>CAYSZH010000075.1:0-20823 GCA_964435305.1 uncultured Granulosicoccaceae bacterium | reverse complement strand
TTCATCTTTGTAGTAAAGAGAAGCAATGCCGGCGTGTTCAGCAATCTGCTCGAGGGCATGTACTGGCGTGGCCTTATAACCATCCCAGCTGCAAATTTCTTGCTGCGCTGCATGCATCAAGGCGGGTGTGAAGCTGCTCGCCAGCGCATCTGGATAAGGTGCATCTGAGATGTCCTGCCCCCAACTTGACACAATACGGCATTGCTCGGAGAGGTCGTTAAGTTTACTGTTCATAAGCGTATTTTTTTACCGATATCGATTGCTGTTTGCAGTGCGCGTAAACCGTCTTCGCCACTCACCAGTGGTCTGCTGCTGGTTTGAATTGCCGAAACGAACGCGCTTATTTCTGCCAGTATGGCATCACCTTTTTCCAAAGTACTGTCCACACAGTCTATTGCGGGTATATCATCCTTTGATGGTTTATCTCTATCGACATTACACACGCGAGTATTGTTTTCCTGAAAGTCGATGGCTATGTATTTGTCTTTTTGAAAAAAACGCATGCGCCTTTCAACTTTGCCGCTAACACGACTTGCCGTAACGTTGGCAACGCAGCCATTGGAAAACTCCAGGCGCACATTGGCAATGTCAACGGCATTGGATACGACAGGTGCGCCGTTAGCATGAATTGCACTGACGTCTGAGTCGACCAGATGCAAAATGATGTCGATATCGTGGATCATTAAGTCAAGCACAACGTTAACGTCCGAGCCTCGTAAATTAAACGGTGCCAAGCGATGTGATTCAATAAAGATGGGTGATTTGATTTGATCCGCAACAGATAAAAGTGCCGGGTTAAACCGTTCCAGATGACCCACTTGCAGAGTCAAAGCGTTTGCCGCCGCAATTTTAATCAGCTCTTTCGCTTCATCCGTTGTTACGGTCATCGGTTTTTCAACCAACACATGTATGCCAGCGTTGAGTAAATCGCGGGCAACACCGAAATGCGTGGTGGTCGGGGACGCAATACTGACTGCATCCACTTGACCAATTAATGCACAATGGTCAGTGACGGCGCTGGTAGCGAATTCTGAAGCAATAGCATGTGCTCTATTTTTGTCCACATCGCAAATCGCCACCAGCTCACATTGCTCAAGCTGCTGGTATTTTTGTGCATGAAACCGACCGAGATACCCTATTCCAACGACCGCCATACGCAGCATCTTAGCTGTGGTATGTTGGGCAGATGAAGATTGGCTTCGATGTTCTGGCGTCAGATTTTTAGTCATGACGAGAGTGTACTTGGGGAGCCCGCTTAAACCAAAGTGTATTGCGCATCATGTCCAGAATATCTAACCAATCTGCCATTAACAGGCAGCACTTGATTGCCGGTGTAGATGAAGTCGGTAGAGGGCCGCTAGCGGGTGTTGTCGTGGCGGCTGCGGTTATTCTCGATCCCAATAGGCCAATTGAAGGGCTGCTTGATTCAAAGCAGTTGGATGAGAAAAAAAGACAAACCCTGGACGTCCAAATTCGCAAAAAGGCATTGGCCTTTTGCATTGCCGAGAGCTCGGTGGAAGAAATCGATAAAATCAATATACTGCATGCCAGCATGTTGGCGATGCAACGCGCGATAAACGGTTTGGAAATCAGCCCTGATCTTGTGTTAATTGATGGCAATCGCTGCCCGGATGTCGCGTATCCTTGTCAAGCCGTTGTGAAGGGCGACAGCCTGGTGAAATCTATTAGTGCTGCGTCCATTATTGCCAAAGTCGCCCGCGATAAAATGATGCTGGATTTACATACACTACATCCGCAGTTCGGATTCGATCGTCACAAGGGCTACCCAACCGCGCAACATCGTGCCGCGATCGAACAATTCGGCGTTACCGACCTTCACCGGCAATCGTTTGCACCGGTTCGCAAAGCGCTTTTAAGCCAGGCAAAAACGTCAGAACAATGAGCCCTGAATTTGTACATCTTAATGTCCATACCGAATTTTCACTGGTAGACAGTACGGTTAGAATCAAGCCACTGATTAGTCAGGTTGCCTCCAGCATGCCGGCAGTGGCTGTCACTGATCGTTCAAACCTGTTTGCCTTGGTCAAGTTTTATCGTGCTGCCGTAGCCGGTGGGGTCAAACCCATAGCGGGTGTCGATATACAGTTAGTGGATGAAACAGACTGTACGAAAAGCCATCGGGCCCTATTGCTTGTTCAAAATGATATTGGTTACGGCAATTTAACGCGCTTGGTATCGCGTGGCTACCAGGAGGGTCAAGCCCATGGCTCACCGTTAATCGAACGAAGCTGGCTAGAATCCAACGCTGACGGTTTGCTGATGCTCTCAGGCGGCATGGATGGTGATGTTGGCAGAGCGCTGCATCGAGGCCGTGAAGATGAAGCGCGAGAGCAGGCGAAGCATTGGCAAAGCGTCTTTGGAGATCGTTTTTATCTGGAAGTGGCCCGCATTCAGCGCGATGGTGAAAATCGATACATACAGCAGGTGTGCGAGATGGCCAGTTCCCTTGGCATCGCCGTGGTTGCGACCAATGACGTGCGTTTTTTAAAAAAGGATGACTTTGATTCGCACGAAGCCAGGCTGTGTATACAAACCGGGTACGTACTCGCCGATCCGAGCCGTCCTAAACTGGTTACTGAGCAGCAATACCTTAAATCTGAATCAGAGATGTGTGCCCTGTTTGCGGATTTACCTGCTGCACTGGCTAATTCTGTCGAAATTGCAAAGCGCTGTAATTTGCAATTGTCGTTAGGCAAACCCGTTCTGCCCGATTTCCCGATACCCGAGGGTTATACCGAGTCAGCCTATTTTCAGGAGATATCCCGACAAGGGCTGGAGGTACGATTAGCTCAACTTTACGACATCAAAGCGGACAACTTTGCTCAGATTCGCGCACCTTATGATGCTCGTCTGCAGCAAGAACTTGATGTCATCACGCAAATGGAGTTTCCTGGTTACTTCTTGATTGTTGCAGACTTTATTCAGTGGTCGAGGGAAAACGAGATACCAGTAGGGCCAGGTCGAGGCTCAGGTGCGGGGTCACTGGTCGCCTATGCTTTGACCATCACTGATCTTGACCCACTCGAATACGATTTACTGTTCGAACGTTTTCTTAATCCGGAGCGCGTCTCCATGCCGGATTTCGATATCGATTTTTGTATGGATGGTCGTGATCGAGTTATTCAGTACGTATCGCAAAAATACGGTGCACACCGCGTCTCGCAAATTATTACGTACGGCACCATGGCGGCAAAAGCGGTTGTACGTGATGTGGGCCGAGTCATGAGTCACCCTTACGGCTTTGTCGATCGCATCGCCAAAATGGTGCCTTTTGAAGTAGGTATGACGCTAACTAAAGCGTTGGCTGAATCAGAAGATCTTTCTACCAGCTATCGAGAAGATGAGGAGGTCACCTCCCTGATTGATATGGCGTTGTCACTGGAAGGCTTGTCGCGTAACGCAGGTAAGCATGCCGGCGGCGTTGTCATCGCACCCACCGCACTGACCGACTTTGCGCCATTGTATTGTGAGCCTGATGGTAGCAGCCTGGTGACTCAGTTTGACAAGGATGACGCTGAGGATGTGGGCTTGGTGAAGTTCGATTTTCTTGGCTTGCGTACCTTAACTATTATCGACAACGCGTTAAAACAAATTAATCGGCAGCGCGAAGAGCCGCTCGATCTGCAAGCCTTACGGCTTGACGATCAAGCAACGTATGAGCTATTACAGCGCGCTTGCACGACAGCTGTGTTTCAGCTCGAATCAGCTGGTATGAAACGGCTTATAGAACGCCTGCAGCCGGATAACTTTGAAGACATTATTGCATTGGTTGCGCTGTACCGGCCTGGCCCCTTGCAATCGGGTATGGTCGATGATTTCATCGATCGAAAGCATGGGCGCAAACAGTTAGCCTGGCCACATGAAGACTACCAGTTAGACATTTTAAAACCAGTATTAGAACCCACCTATGGCGTCATTCTCTATCAAGAGCAGGTCATCCAAATTGCGCAGGTTATGGGTGGTTTTTCACTTGGTGGGGCCGATATATTACGGCGCGCCATGGGTAAGAAAAAAGCCGAAGAGATGGCTAAACAACGTGTTGGGTTTCTTGAAGGCTGCGAAAAAAATGGCATAGACAAAGAACTGGCTGGCAACATTTTTGATCTTGTTGAGAAGTTTGCAGGCTACGGCTTCAACAAATCACATTCGGCTGCTTACGCGTTGCTGTCGTATCAAACGGCCTGGTTAAAGTGCCATCACCCTGCCGCGTTTATGGCGGCTGTGATGTCGGCCGACATGGACAACACCGACAAGGTGGTTGTGTTTATAGAAGAGTGTGAGTCGATTGGTTTGCGTGTATTGCCGCCCGATATAAATCAGTCCGAGGTGCGTTTTTCGGTCACCGATGAAAAAACGGTTTTATACGGGCTGGGTGCGATAAAAGGTGTAGGCGAAGCGGCGTTGACACATGTACTGGCCGAGCGTGATGCGCATGGTCGCTTTACCGATTTAGATGAATTGTGCAGGCGGGCTGACCCTGGCAGCGTGAACAAGCGAGTGCTGGAAGCCTTGATACGCTCTGGTGCTGCCGACTCACTCGGACCTAACCGGGCATCGCTCTGGCATCATCTGGGTGCCGCATTGCACGCCGCCGATCAATATCATCGTGACCTTGCGGCAGGGCAAAACGATCTGTTCGGACTCGCACCCGAAGACACTGAACCCAGTGACATAATCGCTGTGGATGTCAAGCCAGACTGGAGTGATCGAGAACGCCTTAGCGCTGAAAAAGAAACGCTTGGCTTGTACCTCAGCGGCCACCCAATTAACGAATTTAAAGACGAACTGAGTAACTTTACTCATGGCACGCTTAAGCATGTCTGTGGCAAAGCGCAAAGTAACGATGGTTTTGGTGGTGGGTTTAGGCAACGTGGCGTTCCTGTAATTGCAGCCGGTTTGGTAATGGCTGTGCGATATCGGGACATTCAAGGCCGTAAAATGGCGTTTGTCACTCTGGATGACAAAACCGGACGTGTCGAAATTAGTTTGCAGGGAGAACTACTTGACTCCTCAGCACATCTGGTGCGGCGTGACGATGTACTGGTAGTGGACGGCGATATCAGCCCGGATGATTTCAATGGAGGGTACAAAATTCGTGCACGCGAAATTTACGATATGCCGATGGCCAGGTCACGTTTTGCGCGCCGGTTAGTAATCAATTTGGCATCAGAGCAATTGCAGGACAAGGGCTTGAGCGATCTGATTGATGCATTGTCACACCACAAAAGCGGCAGTACTCCAGTATGCTTTGATTACTGCAATGGGCACGCGAAAGCGCGTATCCGCGCTGGGCAGCACTGGTGGGTGGATCCACAGCGTGAGCTGCTAGACAATTTGAATGGGCTTAGCGGTGTTTCCAACGTGGAGTTGGTGTACTAATGCGGGTGTGCGATTCTGGTGCGCGAATCTGTTGAGATTAATAATAATGTTGAGTGATGGCGGTTTGCCTGCTGTAGAATAACCCCCGGTATAATAAATAGCACCACGCGTCAATGAATCCGAATTTTCTTGATTTCGAGCAGCCGATCGCTGAATTGGAAGCAAAAATCCGTGAACTGCAATTTGCCTCCGACGGGGCCGATGTCAACATCAGCGAAGAAATCGAAAAACTCAAAACCAAGTGTGACACGCTCACACAGAATATTTTTGCCAAACTCTCATCGTGGCAGATAACGCAGTTGGCTCGGCATCCTCAAAGGCCGTACACCAGCTTCTACATCGATAACCTTTTTACTGACTTTGACGAACTGCATGGTGATCGCTTGTACGGCGATGATGCGGCTATTATAGGTGGCGTTGCTCGCCTTGAAGGAAAGCCGGTGGTGGTCATCGGGCAAGAAAAGGGGCGCGATACTAAAGAAAAGATCAAGCACAATTTTGGAATGCCCCGTCCGGAAGGCTATCGCAAGGCGAAACGCCTGATGGAAATGGCGCAACGGTTCAGTTTGCCCGTGCTCACCTTCATCGATACGCCAGGTGCATACCCAGGGGTGGGTGCCGAAGAACGAGGTCAAAGTGAGGCGATTGCCCGTAATCTGTTTGTTATGGCCGATCTTAAAACGCCAATAATCTGCACAGTAATTGGCGAAGGTGGGTCAGGTGGTGCCTTGGCGATTGGGGTCGGTGATCAGATCCTTATGCTGCAGTACAGCATCTATTCGGTCATCAGCCCAGAAGGTTGTGCGTCTATTTTGTATAAAAGCGCCGATCGTGCATCCGATGCCGCAGAAGCGATGGGTGTGACCTCCAGCCGGCTTATAGAACTTGAATTAGTTGACAGGGTGGTTGAGGAGCCGCTTGGTGGGGCGCATCGAGATCCAGCCGCGATGGCGTCAAACCTAAAGGCGGCCCTGGTCGAAGAGTTGGGTCGCTTGAGCTCACTTCCGCTTGATGTATTGATGACATCACGGCTGGCGAAGCTAAGAGCGTACGGCCAGTACAAGGAAGCCTAGCTAAATGAATCAAACGCCTGCGCAGGCGCTGGCAGATTACGCTGGCAAGCAAACCGATACCATGGCGTTTTGCGTTGCCTACAGCGGTGGGATGGATTCACATGTGTTGCTCCACGCGGCCGCTAATCTTCTTAAGGATATCGATTCCATTGCCTTACGAGCCGTGCATATCAATCACGGGCTTAACGCAGACAGTGAACATTGGGTGCACCATTGCGAATTTGTTTCCGATGCGCTTGGTGTGCCGTTGACCACCCGAACCGTGCAGGTGAATTCAGACGGTGACGGTCCAGAAGCCAGCGCGCGTATGGCACGTTATGAAGCATTTTCATCTCTTCTTCATGATGGAGAGCACTTGCTGCTGGCTCAGCATGCTGATGATCAGGCCGAAACGTTTCTGCTCCAGGCCTTGCGTGGCAGCGGTCCTGATGGGCTGGCATCGATTCCACGCAAGCGTACATTTGCCAGCGGTTATATGGCGCGGCCGTTTCTGGCCTGTAGTCAGGCTTCGCTGGAAGACTATGCTCACGCGCAGGGCTTGAGCTGGATTCAGGATCCATCCAATCAGGACACAACATTAAACCGGAATTTTCTTCGGCATGAGGTCATGCCGGTGTTGAAGAAACGCTGGCCTTCGCTGACACAAACCTTAAGCCGTTCGGCCATGCGCAGTGCAGGCGCTAGCCAGACGCTGATCCAACTGGCGCAAGAAGATCTCAACCTGGTTCGGGTGCGTGGCAGCAGTGAACTCAGCGTGTCAGAGCTGGAATCCTTACCTCGCGAGCGTGCCTATAACGTGGTGCGACTATGGGTGCGGCAAAATGGTTATCGTATGCCACGGCTGCAGGATCTTCGCCAGCTGATGAGTGATTTAATTCCAGCAAGATTAGACGCTAATGCGGTTGTGAACGTTCGCGAGTATGAATTTCGACGCTATCGGGATCGTTTATATCTGTTGCCCTGTAGTGAAGCACTGTCGCCTTTTGAGTACATCTGGGCCGCGCCTTATTACGATTTGCACATCGAAGAAACTGGCAGCATGCTCACATTATCCGCCTGCATTGAACAAGGAATCATGCTTCCAGAAAGAGGCAGCATTATTGTGCGCAGTAGAACTGGTGGAGAATTGATCAAACTTGGTGAGCCTGCTTTTCATAAAGCTGTTAAAAAAGTGTTACAAGAATCCTCAATCCCACCCTGGGAGCGCGATAGCATTCCTTTGTTATACACCGGAAGTCGGCTTGTCGCGGTGTGGAATGTTGCGGTGGCTGTGGATTTTCGTGCCGTCATAGAATCGGCTTAAAGCCGGTTTGGCAATTGTTTGGCAGTCGCCATTCTGGTAAACTTTACTTCCATTCTGGGGTGCTTTGCACCTTACGCGTCAGCCTAACTTTTACCAGGTTTGGGCTTGGCATTTTCTCTACCCGGGCATCAACATTTTCGTGTTTACGGATTTGCTGGGGCGCATAACAAAATAAGCGATTTATGACGCGTTTCATCTTCGTTACTGGCGGTGTTGTTTCGTCTCTGGGAAAAGGTATCTCGGCGGCTTCTCTGGCGGCACTGCTCGAAGCTCGTGGATTAAAAATCGTGATGCTTAAGCTCGATCCGTACATTAACGTCGATCCGGGCACGATGAGCCCTTATCAGCACGGTGAAGTATTTGTCACCGACGACGGTGCCGAGACAGATCTGGACTTGGGCCATTACGAACGCTTTGTGCGCATTAAAACCAGCCAGAGTAATAATTTCACCACAGGCCGCGTGTATGAAACGGTCATTTCCAATGAACGCCGTGGTAATTATCTTGGCGCGACGGTTCAGGTAATTCCACACATCACCGATGAAATTCGGCGACGAGTGATGCTCGGAGCAGGTGATGCCGACGTTGCCCTTGTAGAGATTGGCGGAACAGTTGGTGATATTGAATCACTGCCGTTTTTAGAAGCGATTAGACAAATGGGTGTTGAACTTGGGCGTGAACACGCCTTGTTTATGCACCTCACGCTTGTTCCTTATATTGCCACGGCCGGAGAAATTAAAACCAAACCTACGCAACATTCTGTTAAGGAGCTGCGCTCCATTGGTATCCAACCGGATATTCTTTTGTGCCGCTGTGATCGACCCCTACCAGATAGCGATCGTCGAAAAATTGGATTGTTTACCAATGTGCAGGATAAGGCGGTTATCGCTGCAACCGATGTCGATTGTATTTATGATATTCCGCGCATGTTGCACTCGCAAAAGCTCGATGAACTGGTTGTTGATCAATTCCGTATGGACCTTCCACCAGCCGATTTAAGCGAATGGCAAGCGGTGGTAGAGGGTATTCGTAACCCGACAAAATCTGTCACCATCGGCATGGTGGGTAAATACACTGAACTGACTGAATCATACAAGTCACTTAACGAAGCGTTGACTCATGCCGGAATCAAAACTGATAGCCGAGTCAAAATTCGATATCTTGATTCTGAAAAACTTGAGCGTGGGGATAAGCAAGCACTCAGTGAAGTTGACGCCATTCTGGTACCGGGTGGTTTTGGTAACCGTGGTGTTGAGGGAAAAATTGCCGCGGCGAGCTACGCTCGAAAAAACAACATTCCCTATCTGGGCATCTGCCTTGGAATGCAAGTGGCTGTTATTGAATTTGCACGTGAAATTGCGTCGATTGATAACGCTAACAGCAGTGAATTCGATCGTGAGACAAAAGATCCTGTTATCGCCTTGATCACCGAATGGAAAACTGAATCGGGTGAAACGGTTATCCGAAGTTCCGATTCAGACCTCGGCGGCACCATGCGCCTTGGAGGACAGGTTTGTAAGCTGAAGCAAGATAGCCTTGCAGCGCGTGTTTATGGTGCAACAGAAATTACCGAACGACACCGCCACCGTTTTGAATTTAATGACAACTATGCCAATAGGCTCACCGCTGCCGGGCTGGTCATTGCCGCCAGATCTAACGATGAACTAGGGCTTGTTGAGATGGTCGAGATTCCGGAACATCCCTGGTTTATTGGTTGTCAGTTTCATCCGGAATACACCTCTAATCCGCGTGATGGTCATCCTTTGTTTACCAGTTTTATCAATGCCGCACTCGCCTCACAGTCTTCGCTAAAGGCTGATGCAAATACGGCAGCGCTTGCTGGCCATGAAGCGACGGTGGATTAACGCTGATGCAACTTTGTGGTGTTGAAGTTGGGATAGATAAGCCTTTCTTTTTAATTGCAGGCCCCTGTGTCGTGGAGTCTGAAAAACTGGCTCTGGAAACCGCCGCAGAACTCAAAGCACTCACCGAAAAAATCGGTCTGCATTTTATTTATAAGTCTTCCTTTAACAAAGCCAATCGCTCCTCGGCGAATAGCTTTACAGGCATGGGCGTGGACGAAGGCTTACGTATTCTTGCTAAAGTAAAAAGTGATATTGGGGTGCCTGTGGTCACCGATGTTCATGAAGACTCTCCAATAGATGAAGTTGCTGACGTGGTTGATGTGTTGCAAACCCCAGCGTTTTTATGCAGACAAACCAGCTACATCCAACAAGTGGCAAAAGCTGGCAAGCCGGTTAATATTAAAAAAGGTCAGTTTTTAGCTCCGTCAGATATGCAAAATGTGGTTGATAAGGCGGTTGCCATGGGGAATGAGCACATTATGGTGTGCGAACGTGGCGCAAGTTTTGGCTACAATAATTTGGTTTCTGATATGCGTGGCCTTGCAATCATGCGCCAAACCCAATGTCCTGTTGTATTTGATGCAACACATTCGGTGCAACTGCCTGGCGGGCAAGGTACCTCATCTGGTGGGCAGCGCGAATTTGTTCCGGTGCTTGCCCGTGCAGCTATCGCTGCAGGTGTATCCGGACTGTTTATGGAAACACACCCTGATCCTGCTAAGGCTCTTTGTGATGGGCCGAATGCATGGCCGCTAGGTGAACTTGCCACTCTTTTAAACACTCTTAAGGCTATTGATGATGCAGTGAAATCGCATCCATTCGCCGAAACCCCTTATCTTTAGTGCTTAGTATGATGCTGGTACTTGGGTATAACTTTACATTTCATTGGAAAATATGAACACAGCAATTGCAGATATAACAGCTCGAGAAGTGATGGACTCGCGTGGCAACCCAACAGTCGAAGCCGATGTGATTCTCGAATCAGGCGCCTTTGGTCGAGCTGCTGTACCCTCCGGTGCATCCACAGGTGTGCGAGAAGCGCTGGAACTGCGCGATGGCGACAAGTCACGTTATGTTGGTAAAGGTGTATTAACTGCGGTAGACAATATGAACACGGTTTTGCGCGACGCTCTGCTCGGGCACGATGCCATGGATCAGGCGGGTCTTGATAAAATTATGTTGGAGCTTGATGGAACAGCAAACAAGGAAAAGTTAGGCGCAAATGCATTATTGGGTATCTCGCTTGCCAATGCCCATGCAGCGGCCAACTCGCAAGGCCAAATGCTGTTTGAATACCTGGGCGGTAAGGATGCTGTGCACTTGCCGGTTCCTATGATGAATATTATCAATGGCGGATCTCACGCCGACAATAGTGTCGACTTACAGGAATTTATGGTACTGCCTGTGGGAGCGAACAGTTTTCGTGAAGCGCTGCGATGTGGCGCCGAGATTTTTCATAGTTTGCGCGGCGTGCTGAGTTCACGAGGCATGAACACCAATGTGGGCGACGAGGGTGGTTTTGCACCTAATTTATCATCCAATGAAGAAGCCATCGAAACAATTTTACTTGCGATAGAAAAAGCGGGCTATGAGGCGGGTCGTGATGTTTATCTTGGGCTGGATGTTGCCAGTTCCGAATTTTATAAAAACGGTGAATACGATTTAGCCTCTGAAGGCCGTAAATTTGATGCAGCCGGTTTCGTCGAATATTTGGCTGACTGGGTCGATCGATACCCAATTATCTCTATAGAAGACGGGCTGGATGAAGGTGACTGGGATGGTTGGAAAATCATGTCAACCCGGCTAAACGACACAATCCAGTTGGTTGGCGACGATCTGTTCGTAACTAACCCGGCCATTCTTAAAGAAGGTATCGATAAAGGCATTGCCAATTCTGTTTTGGTTAAGGTTAATCAAATTGGTACGCTGAGTGAAACACTGGAAACGATTCGTATGGCACATGCTGCCAACTACACCACCGTCGCATCGCATCGCTCTGGGGAAACCGAAGACACGACCATCGCTGATCTTGCTGTAGCGACTAATGCGAAGCAAATCAAGACGGGTTCATTGTCACGCTCGGACAGAATTGCCAAATACAATCAACTGCTGCGCATCGAAGAATACCTTGCCGATCGTGCGGTTTATGCTGGAGCTGCGGCTTTTAACCAGCCCTTGTAACCGATTCATCTTAACCTCGGAAGCTTTCGAATGAAGGTGCTGGTTGGCTTACTCGTCGTACTGTTGGCTTTGTTGCAATACAGGCTATGGTTTGGTGACGGCAGTGTGCAGGAAGTCTGGCGACTCAATAAAGAGGTTCGCGCGGCCAAAGCGGAGTTACTGAGCCTGCGCAGCCGCAATCAAGCACTGGAGGCTGAAGTCACGGACTTAAAAAGTGGCCTTGATGCCATTGAAGAACGTGCCCGGTCCGATTTGGGTATGATTGACGAGGATGAAACCTTTTATCAGTTTGTGCGCGAAAAACAGGCACGTGCTGCACGTGGCTTAACTTCTACAAAACAAACTGTCAACAGCTTAAACAGTAACGATTCAGATACGAGCGAATCTGTGAATTCTGTGAATGATGATCAAACACGCGGTTTGGTCGACAGGAGCGTATTGCCTTTGGTTGAGGCTAACTGATTCTGCACCAGCAAAAGATGGTGGTCATGTTAAATGAATAATCTGATTGCTATCGTGCCTGCGGCTGGCAGCGGTACCAGAATGCTGGAAAGAACGCTCAGCAACGCAGCTTTCGGCATTACCTGTCCAGAGCAGCAAAACATACCGAAGCAGTACTTATCACTTAATGGTGTGCCGATACTGCAGCGCACTCTGGAAACATTGCTGAAGGTAAGCGACGTTCAGCGTATCGTCGTGGTTCTGTCTGAATATGACACGCATTGGAAGGATATCGAGCTTAGCCAACATAATAAGGTAGAAACGGTGATAGGCGGTGCTAACCGTGTCGATTCTGTTATGGCCGGAGTGAGCCACGTGTGTGATACCGCTTCCGGCGATGCTATGGCGCTGGTGCACGATGCGGCACGTTGCCTGACAGCGGCATCCGACATCGAAAAATTAATACAGGTGGTGCAGGGTAAACCTGAACAAGGTGGTTTGCTTGCTGTGAGAGTGCAAGACACTATAAAACGCGCTTGCTACGACCCTGCTACTAATAGCGGTCAGGCTGCCGTGCAGGAAACCTTGCCACGCGAATACTTATGGCAAGCGCAAACGCCACAGCTGTTTAACGCCAAAGCGTTAATGTCCGCACTTTCGCTACAGAGTACTGAGGCCATTTTTACCGATGAAGCGAGTGCCATGGAGCGCAGTGGGTTTTTACCCGCTTTAGTAGAATCCAGCCAGCCCAATTTTAAAATAACTCGTGCAGATGATCTGGCTATGGCTGAGGCATGGCTTGTCAATATGGAACGAAATAAAGGCCAAGCGAAATGAGAGTAGGTCAGGGTTTTGATGTACATGCGTTTACCGAAGGCGATCATTTAATGCTTGGCGGTGTACGCATCGAATTTGACAAGGCATTCGCTGCGCATTCTGATGGCGACGTATTGCTGCATGCAATATCTGATGCCTTACTAGGTGCCGCAGGGCTGGGTGATATTGGCCATCATTTTCCAGACACAGACCCGGTATTCAGCGGTGCGGATAGCCGAGATCTGCTGCGCCAGGTTATCGGTAAGCTGGCAGAAAATGGCTACGTAGTAGGCAATATCGATGCAACGATAGTTGCTCAAGCCCCCAAGATGCAAGGCCATCTGCCTGCGATGATTGCTCACATAGCGCAAGATACGCAAATTTCAGAATCCGATGTGAACATCAAAGCCACAACAACTGAATGGCTGGGATTTTGTGGCAGAGGTGAGGGCATTGCTTCAATGGCAGCCGTCACCATTCATAAAGCATCTGCACATTGATGCCCTCGTGGATGCGCTGGCGTGATCGATAAATTTGAGTCCTTCCGCAAACAGGTTTACTCTCTAATGTAATACAACCATTTTCTGGTCCGCGACTATGCAAGACACCATTGATATTACACCGCTTGTGCACAGCGATAAATCGGACTGGTCCCGACTCTGGACCGGTTATCTCCAATACTATGAGACAGCGGTGTCCGAAGCCATTTACGAATCTACTTTTGCGCGTATGCTGGCTGGCAATCAAGGAGCCCCGAATGAATTCAGAGGGCTGCTTGCGCGAGTAAACGGATCGGCTGTGGGCCTGGTTCATTTTTTATACCATCGGCATGGGTGGAAAATTGAGAACGTGTGTTATCTGCAAGACTTGTACGTAGAACCAGGGGTTCGCGGAACAGGCTTAGGTCGACGTTTGATAGAGGCAGTTTATGCCGATGCCGACACCAACGACAGTGCATCTGTATATTGGCTGACGCAGGACTTTAACGAGGCAGGGCGTAGGCTTTACGATCGCGTGGGTGTGCTCACACCGTTTATCAAGTATGCTCGCAATTAGCAGCCACTGTAGAATGTGGTTGACCCGTGCACAGGCACGGTGTTTTTCAATGTCGACAATCTAACTGTCGGGTTAAGTAATTGAAGCTATGACAAAACTTGCAATTATCGGTGGTACAGGCCTTTCTCGTATCGATGGACTGACTATAAAGCGCAGAGAAATGGTTAAAACACCTTATGGTGCACCCTCTTGGCCTTTGCTTTTTGGTGATCTCCATGGCACATCTGTGGTGTTTCTGTCACGCCACGGCAGTAAGCAGACGATACCCGCCCATGCAATTAACTACTGTGCCAATGTGTGGGCTTTGCGTTCGGTAGGAGTGTCGCAGGTGATCGCTGTCGGTGTCGTCGGTGGTATCGACGATAATTGTAAAGTTGGCTCCTTGGTCGTGCCCGACCAGATTATTGACTACTCACACGATAGAGTCAGTTCTTTTCATGATGAGAACACCCCCGGTGCGCAACAAATGGATTTTAGCTACCCGTACAACGATGCACTAAGGCAGGCACTGATCACTGGAGGTCGTGAGGCTAAGGTTGATGTGGTCGATCACGGTACTTATGGTGCATCCATTGGCCCTCGCCTGGAAACCGTTGCAGAGATTGCGCGAATGGAGCGTGATGGCTGTTCCATTGTCGGTATGAGTGGTATGCCAGAAGCGGTGTTAGCAAGAGAGTTGTCATTGCATTATGCCCTGTGTGCTGTCGTGGTTAACCCGGCTGCCGGGAAAGGTGATGGTGAGATCAAAATGGATAATTGGGCAAACGCTGTGGAAACCGGTATGCAATCGGCGCAGGCTGCGATTAAGCATACCTTGCCATCTTTATCATCATGAATAAGCAAGCAGTAGCAAACAGACTAGAAGCAGGCAAAGAGATTGCCATAAGCGCCGCAGCCGAAGCGCTGCGACTGTTTCATGCACGAGACAGCCTGACCATAGAAACCAAGGGAGCACAAGATTGGGTTTCTGAGGCGGATCGCAATGTTGAAACTATGATTCGCGATGCGCTGGCAACCCATTTCCCAGACGATGGCATTATTGGTGAAGAACACGCACCCACGACAGGCTCCTCCGGTTTCACCTGGATCATCGACCCAATAGACGGAACCAGCAGTTTTTTAAGCGCCGTTGCGAGTTGGTGTGTTGTACTTGGATGCTTGTATGAAATCGAGGTTGTAGTGGGTATTATTATCGACCCAATTACACAAGAGGTATTCACGGCATCTACAGATCAAGCCACCATGGTGAACGATAAGCCTGTTCACGTATCGCAAGCAAAAAGTATCAGGGAAGGGTCGATAGCCGTTGGGCACTCATCGCGTATCGCAAACCGCGACACACTCAATATTCTGGATACCATTTTATCCGACGGAGGCATGTTCTATCGCAACGGATCCGGCGCCATGATGCTGGCCTACGTAGCATCTGGGCGACTGCTTGCCTACACCGAACCACACATGAATGCCTGGGACTGCCTCGCCGGCATGTTAATGATAGAAAAAGCCGGGGGTCAGGTCTTTCCTTACGACACTGCAAAGATGTTGGAGTCTGGCGGTCTGGTGGTCGCCGCCGGGCCAGGCGTTTATGACTATATAGTGACAGCTGCAAACAAAGCTTATGGCTAAACTGGATGCAAATAGCTTGTGTCTTTGTCATCCATCATAACGTGATTTTTCGCTTAATTGGCTTAGGTCAGCCTTAGATACAGTCAATATGAATACAGCAAAAAACATCCTGTTCATCATGTTTGATCAGTTGCGGTTCGACTACTTGAGCTGCGCTGGACATCCACATTTGCATACTCCGCATATTGATAAGCTGGCGACACAGGGTGTGCGCTTTTCTCGCTGCTATGTGCAATCACCGATCTGTGGCGCCTCACGCATGAGCTTCTACACCGGCCGCTATGTGAGCAGCCATGGTGCTTCATGGAATAACTTTCCATTAAAAGTGGGTGAGCAAACAATCGGGGATCATCTGCGTGATCTTGGGATGGATTCTTATCTGGTCGGTAAAACCCATATGGCAGTGGATAGCAACGGCTTACAACGGTTAGGTATTAATGCAGACTCTGTCATTGGCGCCCGGGTAGCAGAGTGCGGGTTTGATGTTGTAGTGCGTGACGATGGCTTGTGGGGCCATGGTCCAGATGGGCGCTACGATAATAAAGTATCGGCTTACAACCAATACCTTAAATCAAAGCAATATCCTGGTGACAACCCATGGCATGACTATGCTAATTCCGGTGTTGAAGATGATATGCAAATTGCATCTGGCTGGTTACTACAGCATGCGTCAATGCCTGCGAATATAAAGGAAGAAGATTCTGAAACACCTTGGTTAACCCGTGAGGCGATCCGTTTTATAGACGAACAAGAGTCAAGTAATGCAGGGCCGTGGCATTGCCATCTTTCCTATATTAAGCCGCACTGGCCATACATAGTGCCAAAGCCGTATCACAATATGTATGGCAAGGCACACGTGCTGCCAGTGGTGCGCGATGAATCAGAACAAAAAGAAACCCATCCTGTTTACGCCACCTACATGAGCAACGCGATCGCCAAAGCCATCTGCACTCCAGGCGTACGTGATGTTGTTGTGCCAGCGTATATGGGTTTGATCAAGCAATGCGACGATCAGCTGGGTGTCTTATTCGCACATCTTGAAAAAACCGGCCGTATGGACGATACGCTAATTGTTGTCACAAGCGATCATGGTGATTACCTTGGAGATCATTGGTTAGGGGAAAAAGACCTCTTTCACGAATGCTCAGTTAAGGTGCCTCTGATCGTGTATGACCCGTCTTCCACAGCTGATGCAACGCGTGGCACGGTATGCGACGAGCTTGTTGAGAGTATTGATCTTGCGGCAACCTTTATTGAAACAGCCGGTGGGGATGTGCCTGAGAACATTATTGAAGGACAATCCTTACTGCCCTATATCCGTTCAGGCTTTGAAAACAATAATGCAGGTACACCGCACAAGCCACGAGATTATGCGATAAGCGAATTTGATTACAGTGCCACGCCGATGGCCGCGAAATTAGGGCTGAAGCCGGATGACGCGCGCTTGTTTATGGTGGCCGATAAGCGATGGAAATTCATGCACGCCGAAGGCGGCTTCAGGCCGATGCTGTTTGATATGAAAGCGGACCCTGACGAACTACACGATCTGGGCGACTCTGCGGCACACAATGATGAAATTGACATGATGTATACACGTTTATCTGAGTGGGCTTTGCGAGTATCGCAGCGCACAACAAAATCATCCACAGAGATTGTAAACATGCGTGGCAAATCCAGAGGTAAAGGTGTGTTGCTGGGTGTAGTCGATGGATCAGAACTTGATGACAATGCCCTGTCCTATGTACAGGGTGAAGCAGCTGCGCGATACACAGACGATTAGGATAGACAAATGCCAGTACTCAAACCCACAAAGTTAAAAGCGGTTATTACATTTCTTGGTGTGAATACCGATGATAGCGATTTGTGCACGTCGCCGATAACAGATGTAAAGGTCAGCTACGCAGGTTTTGATGGTGACAGTCATAGTGGTGAGACTCGCCGGTCCTGCGTCAGAGTGGTAAGCCAGTATCCAAAAGGCACCGAAATTCGTAATACCCGGCAAATTTCAGCGTTGTCAGCCGAAGAGCTTAATGAGATCAAAACGACTATGACGCTTGATGAGCTGGACCCTTGTTGGGTAGGTGCAAACATGGTTGTTTCTGGAATACACGACTTTAGTGAGTTGCCGCCGTCATCTCGGCTTATCGCACCTAATGGGACCGCACTGGTGGTGGATATGCAAAACGCGCCTTGCAAATTCCCCGGTGAGCAAATTGAAATTCGCAAACCGGGAAAAGGCCATGCTTTTCCTGCAGCTGCTGTCGGTAAACGCGGCGTCACGTTATGGGTTGAAAATCAAGGACTGTTAGCAGTGGGTGATGAACTGACCTTGCATGTACCTCCGGTGTGTGAGTGGACCGCGAATAGCTAGCCACTCCTTATTCTATTTCATACCATGTTATGGCATCACTGTGTTTGTTCAAGGATGGGGCAGGGACATCGGGCGCATGCTCTACGTCCTTAATCCAGAATGGCGAGCGCATAGATCGTATTGATCCTTCGCTTGGGTGGTTGCTGTCGTAGAAAAATCCGACATCGTCGAGATGCTCATCCGCTATTAAATCTTGCATGGAATTAACCCTTGTACAAGGGATATCCAGTTCATGAAATATTTTCAACCATTCGGCTGTGGTATGTTCTGGAATACGCTCTGCCAGGGCTGCGTACAATTCACCGACTCGTGCACTGCGTTCTTGGGCCGACTGCACCCATTCTTCGCTGGCAAGATCACGTCCAAGAAAATCTAAAACTCTACTTTGATCACATCGGCTACAAAGTCACCTAGATACTGCGTCGCAAAAGGCCCCAATACTTCTGAGGTCAGATCGAGTATCTTGACGCCTTTGAGTAAATCATACATAAGAAAGAGTCCTTTACGAAAAAAGTGCTTGCGGATTTTCCAAACCTTTAATCGTAAGGGTCAGATGAGGTCTTTGTCCTTCATCCAAAGCCTTATATCGTGAAGTAATAGCTCGGGCTCGTCTAGATGAATAAAGTGACTTCGTTGCGCATAGGCAATGATTTTGGTTTTTGAATGAAGTCGTGCAGTTAACTCAGAGTAATCTCCCTTCTCACCAGGAGTCAGTGATCGCCGCGATGCCTCCGCATCACGAACGGTTGATTGCAAAACCAGTATGGGTTTGTCGCGGCTAATTTGTAACGGCTTTTTTATACAGTAGTTCTGCCACATCAGTGGCCATCTCGAGGATACTAATTTCTGCTGCGTTTAAGCCATCATTGCTTTGCCCGCGAAGTGTAGGTGCTATGACACGGTGTGATTTGGAAAACGCATCGATGTGCCATTGATAATCAGTTGGTGCACAACAGATACCGTGCACCAGCACAGGTGCTGGCGAACCTTTACCTAAATCAATGGTTTTCGAGTCAATCATTTGCATTCTTATGGCTTTCTAACATGGCACAGTATGCATGATTGTAGTGCGCATTCCAGTAGTATTAATTTGGTACCGTATTTATCGACCCAGGTAAGTCCATTTGCGCAGTAATATTTCCATTGGGCCTCGTTTGAAATGCGAGCGCCACCAGCTACAGAAACTGATCGATAAAATCCCAACGCACAAGGCTATCAATACACAGGAAAAAGCGCCCAAGCTGCCATAGTATCCAAGCCCGTATCCACAGAAAATCACTGATAAGGCTACTGATTGCAGAAGGTACGCTGTGAGTGAAGCGGTTCCACCGCGTGCGGCAAACACCTTGAACTTTGTGGCTGGGCCCAGTGACCATTTAGCGATCACGCCGATGTACCCCATTGATGAGAGCGGTGCGCCGAGTAGTATTACGGCATAACCAAAAAGCGCTGTTGCGGATATTGGGTTATGACTGGACATGTAGACAACAGAACCTGCTGCGCTAAGTAGCAAACCTATTGGTAAGTAAATACGTCGAGACCTTGTCCATAGAGGCGCTTTTGCGTTATTGAGTACACCGGATCGTACAGCTGCCAAGCCAAACAGGAAAAAACCAAATACACCAGGAGCCTGAAGTGGTACCACGTATTGCAGCATGCCTCTCCAATCCAGCCAGCGTCTTGTGGCAATTTCAGTAAACTTGCCGTCTGTATTAACGTCGATTGCGGATTCTGTATTGAGTTTGGTTTCTTTCGCCATGGTTTGCAATTCTTCGGGCGCATAGAGTGCCGCCATATGCAGGCTAAGCGCAAAAATTAGTGCCACAAGCACCTGCACTGCAACTAGCACCACGCCTGTAGTATGCAATGTTTTTATGCTGGCGTTTCTAAATAAAAACAGGGCCCCACCAAGAACACCATAGAAAATCAATATATCCCCTTGAAATGCCAAGGTGACATGTAGCACACCAATTAAGATTAAAGCCAGCATGCGAAGGAAATATTCTCTCTTAAACGAAGCACCCAGTTTTTCAGCGCTTAACATCTGGTACGCCATGCCAACGCCAAACATAAACGAAAACAAGGTGTAAGATTTGAAGAGGAACAGCGTGTTGACAGAGAAATAGGCGGCCTTGTCAAGCCCGGAATTTAAACCACCGGCGTGATAAGTGATTTCCCCAGGAAAAGCAAAAAAAGCCACGTTGACGAGCACAATGCCAAGCAAGGCAAATGCTCTGACAAGGTCTGGTAACAGAACCCGACCGGTACGTGCGTTGTCTTCAAGATAGTTCATCGGGTGTTAGCTAAGCTACAATCTTAGAATAATATACACCAAAAGAATACAGTAGCGCTTAGCGTATTAATGTATCGTTTTGGATTATTCGTAATCCGAACCTTGTCCAATAATTGCTAGTTTTGCTTTTGTGCAGCCAATGAAAATGGCTGTGTTTCTAGACCTTACGAGCGACAAATAACAACAAACTCGGCACACAGAATCCGTGTACCGGGTTTTTCAAGTTAACTAACGATTACCGCTAAAGTGGTTGGTCACAGTGTCTGGAAAACGCTTTCCGTGCTGCCAGAAGGTTCTTGGCTGTGACTTCACAGGCTGCTTCACTCGAGCGTAGAACAAAATGAAACTGCCCCAGTATGCTGGGGATGGAAAATTCTGATACTGTAGTTTCACCCTAC
>CAYSZH010000074.1:0-21052 GCA_964435305.1 uncultured Granulosicoccaceae bacterium | reverse complement strand
GTCATAATATCTGTAGCAATTTTACTTATTATAAAAGCTGAGCCCAACTGCAATGCCCAAGCTGAATAGCACATTAGAATTTGTCACACAACGCGTTATCGAACGTAGCGGCCCCACGCGTGCGCATTATCTAACTAGACTGGATAGTCAGGCAATGCAAAAAACAACGCGTACGGGGCTATCCTGCACCAACCTTGCGCATGCGGTGGCCGCCATCCCAGCTAACGACAAACTGGTGCTGCACGCCGAAACCCAACCTAATCTTGCAATCGTCTCATCCTATAACGATATGCTCTCGGCACATCAACCGTTTGATACTTTTCCGGACATAATAAAAAATGCCGCCAGAGCGAATGGTGCTACAGCGCAATTTGCGGGTGGCACACCCGCGATGTGCGATGGGGTGACTCAAGGGTTGCCTGGCATGGAACTATCGCTTTTCAGCCGCGACGTTATTGCAATGTCTACGGCCATTGCACTCACTCACCACATGTTCGATGCCGGTGTTTATCTGGGTGTGTGTGACAAAATTGTACCCGGTTTACTCATGGGCGCACTGAGTTTCGGTCATTTACCAGCGGTTTTCATACCCGCAGGCCCAATGACGACCGGCTTGTCCAACAAAGACAAAGCACGCACAAGACAACGATTTGCTGAAGGTAAGGCCACGCGCCAGGAGTTACTCGAATCTGAAAGCGCCTCTTATCATGGGCCTGGCACCTGTACGTTTTACGGCACCGCCAATAGCAATCAAATGCTCATGGAAATTATGGGCCTGCATTTACCAGGAGCGGCGTTTATTAATCCGGGTACGCCCCTGCGAGCTGCGCTTACCGCAGCAGCAACTGAACGCGCATTGCAAATAACCAATCGCGGAAATGCGTATACCCCTGTTGGCAAAGTCATTGATGAAAAAGCCATCGTGAACGCCATCGTCGGGTTACTTGCAACCGGCGGGTCAACCAACCACACGCTCCACCTGGTCGCAATAGCCCGAATGGCAGGGATTACCATCGACTGGGATGACTTCGATTCGCTAAACCATGTGGTGCCCTCACTAACACATGTATACCCTAGCGGTCAGGCGGACGTTAATCAGTTTCATGCAGCAGGCGGGCTGGCATTAGTCATTAGGGAATTGCTGGATGCAGGTTTATTGCATGATGATGTTACAACCGTTGCAGGTGACGGCGGGCTGCGACAATACACGCAAGAGCCAGTTCTGCAAGATGGCACGCTGACCTGGAGAGATGGACCCGACAAAAGCCTGGACAAAAGCATTGTATCAACCGTATCTGAACCCTTTATGGCCGATGGTGGTTTACGTTTGATGCATGGCAACCTTGGACGAGCGGTGGTTAAAACATCCGCTATAAAATCGCAGCACCGTGTCATCGAGGCACCAGCACGCATATTTCATTCGCAAGAAGCGCTTAAAAACGCCTTTGAGGCCGATGAGTTAAACGATGATTTCGTCGCGGTTGTTACATATCAGGGGCCACGCGCTAATGGCATGCCAGAGCTGCATAAGCTAACACCCATACTGGGCGTACTGCTCGATAGAGGGCAGCAGGTCGCACTCGTTACAGATGGACGCATGTCCGGTGCCTCAGGCAAAGTGCCAGCCGCAATTCACGTATCACCTGAATGCTCACTTGGTGGGCCTCTGTCACTATTACGTGATGGTGATGTGGTACGTGTCAACACGCAAACAGGCGAACTCAACGCCATGGTTGATGAAAAAGACTGGCGCGGGCGCAGTGCGATTAAACCAGAGTTGGATGCCAACAAAGAAAATTATGGGCGCGAGCTCTTTTCCGGTTTTCGGCAACAGGTTAGTTCTGCCGAGACAGGTGCCATGAGCGCCTTAGGCAGTTAGACAAAACGACACAGAGAAATTCACAGTATGAACGTTAAAGATCTTATGCAGGTCGCGCCTGTCATTCCCGTCTTGGTGATTGACGATGTTAAAGATGCCGTGCCATTAGCAAAAGCATTGGTCGCCGGAGGCCTGCGCGTACTCGAAGTCACTCTGCGCACACCGGTAGCCCTGGATGCAATGAAAGCGATGTGCGCGGTTGAGGGTGCGATTGTTGGCGTGGGTACCGCATTAAATGCCGACGACTTAAAACGCTCGAAAGATGCGGGTGCGACGTTTGCGGTAAGCCCAGGCTTTACAAAAAGCATAGGCGATGCTGCTACCGCACTCAACTTACCACTCCTGCCTGGCGTTGCAAATTCTGCCGATATCATGCGCGCAAAAGACTCAGGCTGCACTGAACTGAAGTTTTTTCCGGCCGAGCAAGCGGGTGGAATTGCGATGCTCAAAGCATTAGGTGGCCCGTTCCACGATATTGCGTTTTGCCCCACCGGCGGTATCAATGCATCTTCAGCAAAAGATTACCTGGCATTGCCAAACGTGTTATGCGTAGGTGGGTCGTGGGTTGCGCCCAAGCAACTCGTCAACAATGGCGATTGGGATGGGATAACCGCACTGGCAAAAGCCAGCACAGCCATGTAAACAAAGTATCACAGGTATCTAGCTCAAAGATCCTCGCAATTTTGCGAAATGCTTATCCCAACCTGCATCCAATGCCATCAGTAAACCAAGCGCTGCATCACCCGCAGCTTCACCAACGCCCTCATGGACAAGAGTAAGCCGCGTGCCACCAGCGGCTGCTTCAAGTGACCAGCTCACGGTGGTCTTGGCGACTCCCAATGGCTTTACGGTAAAAGTGTAAATGAGCGACGCTGGCTTATTCGCGGTTTCAACATCACCCCAACACATTTTCGATCCCAGGTCATTAGCGTCTCCCAGGAGCGCGTATGGCTTTCCTTCTACTAAATTTTCCGCTGCGGGATGAAACCATTCACCAAGCTTCTTGGTGTCAGTGAGAAACTCCCAAACCGTTTCTCTACTAGCGGCTAAAAAAATTGTCTTCGTCATGGTTGTGCTTGTCATATCCTTTCCTTGATTGGCCTATTGAGAATCGCGCTCGATTGCACTCTGCAAGGAATTCAATGCTGAATCCCAGTACTGGTCAGCAAAGTACCACTGGGCAATTTGATCAATCGCGCCGGGTATCTTTGATAAAGTTTCAATTTTCACGTTTAGATCCCACTAATACAGGCGTGTGTTGACAGGCAATAGATTACAACATAGTCTATCAACATGAATCTATTCTCAACTGCGCCTTCAACACTCAAACCGGTTGGCTGTAAACGAGTTGTCTGTAAACGAGTTGTCTACAAACGGACGGGCTCGGTCGCGCGCATGTAGGAATAGGTTCTATAGTTTCAACACAAACCTTGGCAGCCTACTGCGGCTCCCGAGTTTTTTTTATGTCTGGGATTCGTTACGCTGCCTCTTAATAACAAACAGGAGAGGCTTATGTTTTCCGGATCGATCGTTGCACTTACCACCCCATTTGCAAACAACTCAATAGACGTACCCGCCTTGGCGCGTCTTATTCGATTTCATCTAGACAATGGAACGAATGCCATTGTGCCAGTGGGCACAACTGGCGAAGCATCTACACTATCAAGCAAGGAAGCTACGCACGTTATCGATATTGTGGTAAACGAAGTAGGCGGACAGGTTCCGGTGATTGTCGGTGCAGGCTCTAACAACACAGCCGAAGCAGTTTTAAAAACAACACAAGCCACCTCGCTTGGCGCTCCGGCAGTGCTGCACGTCATGGGTTATTACAACAGGCCTGGCCAGGAAGGAATTTTCCAGCATTTTAGTACGCTGAATGAATCAACTGAATTGCCTGTGCTTGTTTACAATGTTCCGCCACGTACTGTGATCGATATTCTGCCTGAAACCCTGGCCAGGGTGGCGCAGCTACCATCTATAGTCGGTGTGAAAGATGCGACAGCTGACCTGACCAGACCACTAAAAGAGCGCGCACTGATAAACAAAGATTTTTGTTTTTTATCAGGAGAGGATCAAACCGCTGTTGCATACAATGCTAATGGCGGCCAAGGTTGTATTTCAGTAACTGCCAATGTAGCACCTAAACTGTGCGCTCAATTACAGGCGGCATGCGCAGCGCAGGATTATTCTTCAGCGCTAAAAATTCAACTTAATTTGATGCCATTACATGAGGCACTTTTTAAAGAGCCTAGCCCGGCCGCGGTGAAATACGCTGCATCGATACTGGGATTGTGTAAAAGCGATTGCCGCCTGCCAATCGTTACGCTTTCAAGCTCAAGCAAGCAACTAATAGAGCAAGCAATGCGCGGCATCGGCTTGATCTGATGCTTACGTTGCTACTTACTGAACAACTACTCGAACAGATTAAACTGGCCAAGCAACATCGGTTTGATGTCAAGATTGCGACACGCTCTCAATCAAATAGCTGCTTTAGCGCTCTTGCCAAGGCATCAAGCGCTTTCTCAAGCGAGGTATTTGAAAGTAAATCAGCACATTAGCCAACAAGATCTGCCTGGTCTGCCACTAAAGGCACGCCGCAAACATGATAACCGTTAGGTGCTTTCTCGACGTTAGCGAGCAATAAACCGCGCCTAATACGATTGCCAGCAATCGAACAGAATTCTATTGTTCAGAATACGGGCTGGACTGCACGTCTTTACATGCTCCTCCGATTGAGGGTTTTTAAAACGCGGCGTTAATGAGATCCAGCTCTCAGAATTGGCGAAAACTGGATGCCGCCAGGTGGTTATTGTTCGATTTACAAATTTGTAAAGTAGCCGCAAGCCACTGGAAAATCATCCGTCCGTTACCTTTTTTACACGCAATTTATAACAATTACTAATCGAAGGATAAAATTTCTATGGATACGATGACAAACAAAAAAACACTGACTGAAAGTGTTCTACCACAATTTCAGGATGTTAATCGATACTTGACCGGATCTGCAGTTTGTAAAAATTTCAGCACAAGACAGGAACATTTTCTAGTCGACAAAGCGTATAAAGAAAACGACTTCAGATCACTGTGCGTACTGCAAAAAAAGCATACAGGGTTAGTCGTCCTTATAGCACGGCGCTTCCAAAACTCGGATATACCAATGTGCATTCTTGTAAGCGTAGGAATCGTAGGGCTAAGAAAAGCGCTTGCAAACTATATACCGAACAACTCTACGAGCCTATCATCGCATTGCTCACATATGATCAGCAACGAGATACTCTTGCACACTCTGAAAAACTGGAACTCATCAAAAATAGTCAAACTCGAAGAAACGGAGGTAAACATTGGTTGGCTTAGTCAAAATGAAATCGATGCCATAGCCAAAAGACTCGGTATTGATTCTGAGACGATTAGTCAGATGAAAAACAGAGTACATAGCTTGAATTGTGTGGCCGCTGCATAACTTGCGCAAGCCGATTCACTATTTTTAATTACATATGTATCTCATGCCTACTTTTATTCGATTTCTACCCAATAGACACAATAAAACCCTTAAAAAGCATGCTACTTCCTCTCAATTTCCTAAAAATACCCACCGTTGTGCCTTGGCCCGTAAAGGCACCTCGCCTTTTATATATTCCTCACAAAGAGGTAAATTTTACGCAACCCTGCAGAAAACCTCATACACCAGACTGTTTACATGGAGACGCAATACAGCGTCTTTTAATACTTAATTAACTTAACTACTAACTTAATATTTGAGGAAATACTAATGAAAACTGTAATCAAAAACACCGCCGCTGCCATCGCACTCGCTGCTATCTTTGCTGGCCCTGCTTCTGCCATTGTCTCTAAGAGTGAACTGAATAAAGGTGTGGACGCGGCAGTCAACGCCGGCTCTACTATTTATGTCACAGAACGAAACCGCGTGGTAACACTTAGCGGATACTATAGCGACTATCGTGATCAAGTTGCTGCGATCAAGGCTGCTGAAGACGTTGAAGGTGTTGTTCGAGTTATCGACTTGGCCAACAGAACACGATAGAGAGACTTTCGTGATTTCTCAAGGACACCGTGCTGATAAAGCATCACCAGCACGGATCACTCAATACGTTTTAAACTGTCAGTGTTTCCTCCTGTGTATGAGGAGAAAGAGACATTGGTTTTTACTAAGTAAGATTCAGCACCAATACTATTAACATCATAACCGTAACGATAAACACCATACTGTTAACACCCCAGCCAACAGCCAGTATTCCACCAGGTTGGGCCAAGGTATAAGCCCACTTCGCTACGCTTTTTGCTCCGTCAACAAAGGATGCAAGCAAGGCGTTTACTCGCGTTGCAACGGCATTGGCAACGCTTGGCAATACGGCCGGTACCGCCTTTCGATACACCCAGTCGCTATCAACATTGATGCCGCGCACCTCAGGAGGATGCAGACCCTTACGCATCAGAAACACAAACGCCAACAATGCAAAACAAAGCAACTGCATCTGCGATAAAACGTGACTGCTGGTATAAGGCTTATAGTTCACATCAAATGGCAACAGCGCGTACAAGGTACCTGGGAATACACCAATGAACACACACAGCCCGGCGGTAACAATCATTGCAATGCGCATGTGCATCGGTGCTTCAGCGGGCCGCTTGCCACTGTCGTGTGCAAAAAAAGTGAAGTAAGGAATTTTGATACCAGAATGGCTAAGCACACCAGCAGATGCCACAACCAGCGCGAACCAGACTATGTAGTATCCGTTTTTGGCTGATGCATCAAGAATCAGCGACTTTGAGATAAACCCGCTAAATAATGGAAATGCCGATATTGAAGCAGCGCCAATGAGGCAGCACACCATGGTCACTGGCATCGTTTTATACAAGCCACCGAGCTCAGATGCTTTTGATGTACCTGTTCTGTACAACACCGCCCCAACGCTCATAAACAAGAGTGACTTATACAAAATATGGCAGAACGCATGCGCCGCGGTACCATTTAATGCCATTTCGGTGCCTATGCCCACACCTACTACCATAAATCCCAGCTGGTTATTCAGGCTGTACGCGAGCACGCGTCTTAAATCGTTTTCGATTTCGGCGAAGAAGATCGGAAACAAGGTCATTACAGCGCCAATGTATATAAGCACTTCAGTACCCGCATAACCACGCGCCAGGGCATAGACAGCCATCTTGGTTGTAAAAGCAGACAGCACGACCGTTCCTGTCACTGTGGCCGCAGGATAGGCATCTTGCAACCAGTTATGCATAAATGGAAACGCGCACTTAATACCGAAAGCGATAAAGATTAAAAACGTACCCAGGCTCACCAGCCCGAGGTGATCAAATGCGATTGACCCGGTATCCTGATAATGAATAAGTAGCCCGGCAAGCAACAACACTCCGGATAACACCTGGATAATCAGATAACGCATGCCCGTTGCAAATGAGGCGGGTGTGCGACGCGCCCAGATCAGAAACACAGAAGACACGGCCGTGACTTCCCAATATAAGAATAAGGTGACTAGATCACCCGCGAGAACACCGCCTAACGCTGCACCCGCGTACACAAGCGTAGCCACCTGCTGAATGGTATCGCGCACATGCCAGGCGTAAAGGCCTGCAAGAAACGCCGCAATGCAAAATATGATGCTGAACACCATCGCAAGTTTGTCCAGTCTGACAAATGTCAGCTCAAACCCGGCAAAGGGAATTTTGACGTGCAAGCCAAATGAATAGCTTAATAACACCAGCAAGGCGAGCACCGGCACAACAAGCAGTATTGTGGCGCGAGACTTAGACCCTACAAGCGGGCACAGTAAGGCGGCGTAGAAAAACAAAAATGGTGGTGCGAACAAATCCATCATAGTCAGCTTTGCTCCACCCGAGCGCTGTCGCCTTTGTCGTTCTTGCGAACATTATCATCATGGCTGATTTGCTCTGTCCCTTCTTCTGGGTAGCTCTCGGCATCGACACTATAGGGTGCGTAGTAGTTTTCGTTACGCAGTATCAGGCGGCGTAACTGTGTAGCACCCAAGACAATTAACGTGAATGCCACAAACCCTACAATGGCATAAAAACCCGGCAATCCTTCGCCAGGCACATAGCTATGACGATGAATAATTAAGTCGAGCAAGAAAAGTACAACGCACAAAGCGGCAAGACCCAGCACCACACGCTGCACGGAATCGGCGTCATCAGCCCACAAAAACCGCTTTGCCAAATCTGGTAGAGGGGCGTTGCTGTTCACTTGCTGTGCATTGTCAGTTTGATTTTTATCCATGCTTAACGCCATTGAATGAGACCCAACAAGCTCAATACGGGTTGTGGAAAGATAAACAGCAGTACGCAAGTTAACGCCGTCAGTACGATCGCCCAAAGTGATGGAAACGGTGCTTCGCCTAAATGTGAAATATCACTTTTCGCCGGTTTAAAAAACGCGCGCAGCGGTATGGGAAGCAAATACGCAATATTGAGCAAGGTACTGAGCATTAGCACGCCAAGCCAAAATGCATTGCCAGCATCAAGTGACCCGCCGGCTATTAATAGTTTGCTCCACATCCCTGCTGCTGGAGGTAATCCGATAATGCCAATTGCCCCGATAAAAAACGCACCCATCGTAATCGGCATTTGACGGCCCAGGCCATCAAGTTCTGAAATGGTCTTCTTATGCGCCGCTACCATAATGGCACCCGCACAGAAGAACAAGGTGATCTTGCCAAAGGCGTGCGTCACTATATGAAAAGCCCCTCCGGTTACCGACATAGAGGTGGCCAATAAGGCTGCCATGACTATATAAGAGAGCTGACTAATGGTTGAATAGGCAAGCCTGGCTTTTAAGTTGTCTTTGGTAAACGCAATAATTGACGAAGCAATAATGGTGAATGCAGTGAGCGGCAACATCCAGTCAGCGGCACCTGAACTCGATACCATATCAATGCCAAAGATATACACAATCACTTTCAGAATCGTGAAAACACCGGTTTTAACCACAGCCACAGCATGTAACAGCGCACTTACAGGCGTAGGTGCCACCATCGCTGCCGGTAACCAGCGATGCATCGGCATCACTGCAGCCTTACCCACGCCAATAACAACCAGCCCCATGAGTATGGCGGCGGCACCTTTACTCAAACCAGAATCGCTGAGCACACCGCCAGGGGTAAATGTCAGAGTACCGGCAATCGTTGAGATCCAGATGATGGCTGGCAGAAACAAGCCAATTGAACCGCACATCAATAACAGAAGGTATAAGCGGCCTGCGCGCCGTGACTCTGCATTGCCCGCATGGGTGACCAACGGAAACGTGGACAAAGTGATTGCTTCGTAGGCGACAAACAATGTTAGCAAATTGTCTGCATATGCCGCTGCCATGACGCAAGCAATAGCAAGCGCAAAGCAACAATAAAAGCGAGTTTGGTTTTTCTCATCATGTCCACGCATATAACCAATGCTGTAGATCGTGGTAACCACCCACAGAAAGCTGGCCAGTACGCCAAACATCACACCCATTGGCTCCGCACTGAGCTTAAGTGAAAAGTTTGATAGCAGCTTGATTTCGCCACTGCTGGCAACGGTACCACTTACCACATCGCTGTAAATTCTGTCGTTGATACCCAACAACACAATGCCGGCGATAATGATCGAAGCTTCACGCAGGTTTCTTCGGCGCTCGCCAAAAAATATGATGAACGGGATAACCAGTAGAGGCGGAACTAAGGTCCAAAGCGGGTTCATTGGTAGCCACCTAACAAGGCACGTGCAGCCTCCGCCGCCACCCCAAGCGTGGTACTACCAGAGATACCAAACCAGATACTTACCGCAAGTAAGGCATACATGGGCAATAACATCATAAGCGGTGCTTCATTTCTGCCAGTGGGTTGCGGTGTTGCCGAGCGCGATTTTCGAAACAACATAATCTCAACCACACGCCCTATATACACAATTGCAAACAAGGAACTGATCAGAACCATCACACCTATCAGCCACCACCCTCGTTCCATGGACGCACCGATTAATGAAAATTTACTGACAAAACCCACTGTCAAAGGCACACCCACAAGGCCCAGCCCCGCAATAATAAAAGCAATTACCGTAAACGGCATAGCCGAGAATAGATTGTCAAAGCTACCGCTATGTGCATGCCCCACTCTGTAGATGATGCAACCAACAGACATAAACAAAACAGATTTGATAATCGCATGATTAAATATATGAACAATACCGGCGGTAAGCCCCGCCTGTGAGGCTAGGCAGAATGCGGCAATGATATAGCCTATTTGCGCAACGGATGAATAAGCCAGCATGCGCCTTAAATCCGTTTGAAATATGGCCACTAACGACATCAAGATGAAGGCAGCGACGGCAGCAGGTAACATCACTACGTTTAGCAGCATCGCACCAAAACTGTAATCAGGCCCAAAAATACTGAAGAAAAAACGCAGCAGCACATACAGTGAAACTTTTGTAGCGGTGCCAGCGAGAAAGGCTGTAACCACAATGGGCGCGTGTTGATACGCATTCGCAAGCCATCCGTGCAATGGGAACACAGCTGACTTAATCATTAAGCCAATGGTTAAAAAACTGAACGCAACAAGAACCGCTCGCCTGGATTCAGAATCTGGAATACGAGAAGCAAGGTCAACCATGTTGAGTGTGCCCGTTGCCGCATATAAAAATCCGATACCGATTAAAATAAATGATGCGCCAATACTACCCATGATCAGGTAGCGAAAACTGGCAGTAAATGCACGTCGGTTTTGCCCAAAGGCAATCAGCATGTACATCGACAGCGACGATATCTCAAGGAATACGAACACGTTAAACGCATCGCCTGTAATACAGATGCCCAAGAGGCCTGTTAAGCACAACATCCACGCTGCATACAGCAGGTAATGTTTTGCTGTCATTAAGCTCTTTTTGACGCTGTGGTAGGCATACACCATAACAATGCAGCTGACAAACGAGACCAACAACAGCATGGATGCGTTAACGATATCCACATAGTATTCGATGCCGGTGGGTGCAGCCCAACCACCCACTGCATACCGAATCACACCTTCAGTTCGCACCTGCACAAACAGACCCCAAGCCGTGGCCAAGGTAAGTAAGTTGGCAATCATGGCGATAAGCCAGGCTCCAAAACTGTGCCTAACGAGAACGCACAACGGTGCGGCCAGCATCGGTATAACAATTTGCCAGGCGGGCAGCTGATCAGCGATCACGATTCCTGCTCCCTCGCCTCAATCGATTTGATTTCGTCTTCTTCGATGGTGCCGTACTCTTCGTAAATACGCACAATTAGTGCAAGCGCAACCGCAGTGGTGGCGACACCAACAACAATCGCCGTAAGAATAAGCACGTGTGGCAGAGGGTTGGAATATTGAGCAACACCGTCCGCCAATATAGGCGCGCTGCCACCCTTCGCTTTTCCCATGGAAATATAAAGATAAAAGATCGAGGTTTGGAAAACGCCAAGACCAATCAATTTTTTAATCAGGTTGTAACGCGCAATCATGATGTAAAGCCCTGCCATCATGAGCACAATTACCACCCAATAATTGTACAAACCAAGAAACTGCATTAACGCCTACTCGCGAAACTGTAAAACAAACTGACCATTACTGCGGTTACCGTCAGCCCCACACCCAGCTCCACTAAAAATATGCCCCAGTGTTGCCCATGCTTGGGATCGTGGGCCAGCATGTTGTAGTCGAGTAGATTTCCACCCAGCAGCATGGTCAATATCCCGGTGCCCAGATACAGCAGCACACCAGCGGACATCAGCACACGTAAAAAACCAGGTGTTATCACTTGCCTGGTACGTTGCAGGCCAAAAATCAAACCATGAAGAATAAACGCTGCGGCAAATATCACCCCTGCCTGAAACCCGCCACCAGGCCCGTAATCACCATGAAACTGCACATACAAGCCAAATAGCATGACAAACGGGATGATGAGTTTAGTGACAATCTGCAGTACACGATGTCGTTGTCGAGGGTAAAGCTTCATACCTGCCCCTCCGAATCATCTTTTGCGATAAGTGGCACGTCACCCGGCGCATCTTCGGGTGCTTCGTCTTCTGGCCGACGCCGGAGAAGTCCTAAAATACTTAACACTGCAATGCCTGCGGTGAAAACCACAACGGTTTCGCCCAAGGTGTCATAGCCTCTGTAGCTTGCCAATACCGATGTGACGATATTGGGCATGCCCGTTTCATCAATCGATTTATGAATATAGTGTTGGGCAAGTTCCGGGTGAGTTTGTGCAGGAGAATTAATATCACCATAGTGCGGCATATCAAGCGTGCCGTAGATGAGTAAGGCTCCTGTTATCACAACAAAAACCACCGCTGCAATAGAATCGTGCCCACGCGGCTTTTGCTCATGTTTGGTAAACGACAAAGCGCCTAAAAACAAGATTGTAGAAATTCCAGAGCCCACAGCGGCTTCTGTAAACGCCACATCCACAGCGTCCATGACGACAAAAAGACCTGCGGCAACCAGACTATACAGACCTAATAAAATCACCCCCCCCAGCAGATCGCGCAACACGATAATCGCTATTGCTATCGCAACCAGAAACGTGAGTAGAACAATGGTAACAAGCAGTTCCATGGTTATTTCTCCGGCCGTGAACGGGCCAGCTTTTGTGCAGTTTCGGGCGAATCCAGAATAGGATCGCCTTTTTCATCCAATGGTACCTGACCAGACAATAGTGCCGTTTTGGCAAGTGCATGAGATGCCGTTGGTGCGGTGAATAAGGTAAAGAACAATATCAGCACCACTTTTATCGCCGCCATCGGGCTATCAAAAACAAACAGTGCCTGTATCAGCAGCCCAAGAACAATAAATATCGCACCGCCCGTATCCGTTACGCTAGCCGCATGCAATCGTGTATACAAATCGGGCATGCGTGTAAGGCCAATGGCACCGGCTACGATAAACACACATCCTGTCGCAATAAGAAGCCATGAAACCAGCCAGACAATCCAGTCAATCATCAGAAGTCATCCTCCTGATACGCACCACTGCCAAGATCGTCATATTCGAAGAACTTCAGCACAGCGATGGTGCCGATAAAATTGATCAAAGAATAAACAAGCGCAATATCCATAAATTCAGGACGAGCGGTTAAAAAACCGTACACGGCGATAAGTAGAACGGTCTTGGTGCCAAACGAATTAACCGCCAGGATGCGATCAAAAATGGTTGGCCCCATAAGCGCTCTTGCCAGCGTAAGCACCATGGTCACCAGTAGTGCGATTGTTGCTGCAACAAACATTATGGGGGTGGCTCCAGTGGAACAAAATGTGGTTCAACATCACGGATGTGCGCTGCCATCTCCCCCATTTCCAAATCGTGCAAGCTGTCTTCATGCAGTGCATGCACAAGAATATCATCGTCCGGGGTAAAGTTAATTGCTGTGGTACCGGGTGTAAGCGTAATCGAATTGGCGTAAATAGCGCGGCCCATGTCCGAATCCGGTGTGGCCGTGACACGCCTAAGCGTGGGTTTAATGTCCATATCGCGCGATAAAATGCGTTTAGTGACATCGATGTTGGACAGCAAAATCTGCCAGGCAAGCCAGCCCCAGTATTTAAAGATGTGTAGGAAGCGAAAATAAATGGGTTGCCCACGATGCCGCAGCACTCGCATTCTCACCGCGAGCCAGACAACCAATGCGACCGACAGCACGCCGAGCACCAGTAGCTGTGTTTTGAACAAGCCCGATAGCAGCAGCCACAAAACGGCCATGGTAATAACAAGTCGAAAAGTCAGCATATTGTTTTTTTAATATCCGATACCTTTAGTTTTGACAGTATCCGATCAGCTTGCTTAAACGATGCGTAATCGGTATTGGGATAAAGTTCTGCAGTATCACTGCAAACTGCCTTGATCTCACGCTCGCGAATTACAGCGATTTTACCATGCCTGAGAGCTAATGCCAGACCCGCACAACAACTGCCAAGTCAGGATGTCTGCCTTTGGCAAAAACACCAAGGGCCTGCCAGGGATTCCGTCCTGACAAGTCATTCTGCCCTATGCAGGGGCACCCGTTCGACCCGACATAGGGCATTAGCACTGGCCCATATCACAAGCTTGTCCTGTCAGCGTCACGACAGAACCCTTCCAGGATTGCATTGCTGATCGCATTTTGAACAATGAGCTGCAAACCAATTCACGATTGATTCAGTTAACTAGCATCTGCCCGGAAAAATTGCCGCTACCTATCCTGATATCCCAAAAACAACAATAATATCAGCGTAGATCAGCATGAAGCTCAACCAGTCCTACTTTAACAAGCTCGTTGTACTGGCTTTTTGTGTGTTACCACTCATAGCATGCTCCGGTTCCGGAAGTAATCCTGAGGGTTCCGGCAGTGGCAATACCACCACAGGTGCGTTTGAACTGGACAGTGTGGCGCGCCCAGCACTTGTCGAGGGCTTGCAAAGCGGCGTCAATATCCCTGTCACATTGGTTCGCGCTGAAGGTCACACTAATGACGTAAGCTTCACAGTCGAGGGCGCGACAGCTGCCGAAGAAGCCTTTGTCAGTGCCGAGGTTATACCTGCCACGCTTGGTGCAAACGAAACCAATGCCACAATCAACATTCGTTTGGATATTGCTGACAGACCGTTGAAAGAGCATGAGCGCACATTCATTATCAGAGCAGACGATGGCAGCAACAACGCCACAATGGAGATCGAACTGGCCGTACAACCGGTTGCTGCACCTGATGTGTATTTGCTAATCGGACAGAGCAATATGGTAGGCTTTAGCGGCGATGGTACTAAACAGGATTACAGCGGTGGCCAGGATGAACCTCACGAACGCATTTTTCAATTGAACGTCACCCAGAACGATCAATTCGAGATATTCAAGGACAAGGATGACTATACGTCAGTAACAAAAAATGTAATAGGAGCTGATCTGGTACGCGCAGAAGACCCTTTGCATTTTCCGATTAACCCATTCAGTAACGACAAAGAGCACTCGTATATCGGTCTTGGTCTTAGCTTTGCCAAAGCCGCACTAACCGATACCACTCAAGATATTGTTTTAGTACCGGCAGCCTGGTCAGGTTCGTCTTTTTGTTCTAATGACTTCGGCCCAAATGCGCAGTGGAATGCGCAAGAAACAAACAATCCTGAATTGGGTAACACCTGGCTATTCGATCGAGCACTCACCAGAACGAAAGTAGCCCTGGACCAATCGGGCGGCATTTTGCGTGGCATCTTGTGGCATCAGGGTGAATCTGATTCGAACGAAGAATGCGCATCGCTTTATCTGGAAAACCTTGAGCGACTCGCCCAACAATTACGTTTGCGAGCTGCACCAGATTTACGAGGCGGAGATTATCGACAGCCCGATTCCAATATCCCTTTCATTCTCGGCACCATGTCAAGAGGCATAGATGAGCGCGGTGATCTATCCACCTTCCCCGAGGATAAAGAAGATGTCGACAACGCACATAAATTATTACCCACAAAAGTGGCCCATGTTGAAGTGGTGAATAATGACGATTTAATACCCGAGAACGGATACCCCTGCGGCAATTCCAGTTGCATACATTTTGGACCGAACGCCCTGCGTGAAATGGGCCGTCGATACTATGAAGCGCTGTTGCAAGCTTCGTACAACCGTTGAAGAGACAGAGCGGGCACCCTACGTGAATCAAAGATTACCAAAGCAGCCTATGCACACCGGCATCTTATCAACTAGTATTAAAATACTGCGAGTGTTCTGCCCAGCGACGATTAGACAAACCTGATGAAACTGCATGCTCTGCAATATTTGCGCGCTATAGCAGCCCTTGTTGTGGTGTACAGCCACGCTTGCATACAAGTGCCCAGCTACCAAGCGCGTTTAATGGAATTCGGCAGTTTCGGTGTCGATATTTTCTTTGTTATATCCGGCTTTATCATGTTGTTTATCACAAAGCCTACCGACAAGCCCATAAGCTTTATGATAAACCGGGTGCGTCGTGTTGTGCCTCTGTACTGGTTTTTTACCGTGCTAATGGCGGTGCTGTATTTGGCCATGCCGTCCTTGTTCAAGAACGCCGCGATCACATTCTCCGCATTTATACAAAGTTTGTTTTTTATCCCGCATTTTAGTGCAGCACACACAGGTGAGATCTGGCCCATAGTGGCACCCGGCTGGTCGCTCAATTTCGAAATGTATTTTTATGCCCTGTTCGCCTTATCACTGTTTCTTGCAATGCAATTTCGGCTGGCATTTATTGCAGTCGTCATCACACTGATGTTTATCGCCGCACATGTACTCAATAGTGGCGGCGCAATCAATCAATTTTTAAAAGACGCTACCGTATTTGAGTTTATTTTTGGTATGTTGCTCGCGCACTTTTGGCGAGCTGGCTGGCGCTTATCTTCAAGAACCGGCGCCATTCTATTAGTCACAGGGTTTGCATTGTTACTGTTGCATTCTCAAAAACTCGGCCTGGCAGCAATGGATATGCCAGGCATTATTACCTACGGCATTCCATCCGCCATGGTTGTTGCCGGAAGTTTGTTTGTTGTCGTACCGGTAAATAAGTTGGGTTTGTTGCTCGGTGACGCATCCTATGCGCTCTATCTTAGCCACATTTTTGTATTAGGCCTTCTGCGTAAAATACTACCACCACTGTTGGGAGACACTACCCTTGCGGCCATTTTGTTTACATTGATATCGCTTGCGGTTTGCTTAATCGTGAGTGTCCCCGTTCACACTATGATTGATAACTGGGTATTACGACACGAGCGGCTAGGTACACTAGGTGCGCTAAAAAAACGCGAAGCGTGACGCCTGGCAAATCACGCTTAAGCGCAAACTGCTATGGTCAGGGAAAATTTCGAAAACCAATAAGATGGAACAGACTGACCACGCAAATGATATTACCCAGCGCTTTGAGATCAACCCAGGTCACAGCATAACGGTGCAAAACCAGCAGGCGAATAGCAATAGTATTCACCATTGCGAAACCTGTTGGTATTTAGAAAAAGATGCGAGTAATACCACAATCGCCCGCTATCGTACCTGGACAACTACCGCGCTTTTGCCACCTTACCGTAAACAAATTGGCTGGGAACGCTACACAGTCGATGGCCGTCTGTTGAGCCGTGAGGTGCGTTATTCGAAGCAGGATCAACCGTCGCAATTACATTAATTTTTGTGATAGGAAGTTTAACGTGCTACCGCTTAACTTAAGCACCTAGTCGACAGCTGCATCCGATGGCAGATCACCATACATTTCATAATCGCGGATTGCATCGATAAACGCCTCTCCGTATTTTTCCAACTTATGCTGACCAACCCCAGACACCGCCGCCATTTGTTCATTGCTTACCGGTTTCTGTTCGACCATCTCTGCCAGGGTACTGTCTGAAAATACAACGTAAGCCGGTTTTCCCTCACTGAGCGTTTTGCGTAAACTTCGTAAACGCTCCCACAATTTTTTATCTTCCGGAGCTATGGCTCTGGCACGTGATCGGCGCACACTCGACTTGGATGACGCACTCACAGAAAGCTTGCGCAACATCAGTGTGACCTCACCGCGTAACACCGGCCTTGAAATTTCTGTTAAACAAACAGAGCCATGACCGGCAACATCAACCGAAAGATAGCCTTTGGCGATAAGCTGACGGTATAAGGTACGCCACTGAGCGGCTGAGCGATCATCACCAATACCAAACGTGCTTTGCTGATGGTGGCCAAAGCGTCTTATTCGCTCCACGTCTTTACCGGTGAGCACATCGATAAGATAGTTAACGCCAAAGCGCTGGCCTGTGCGATAGACACAAGACAATGCCTTCTGTGCAGCTTCGGTTGCATCCCAGGTTTCAGGCGGTGTCAGGCAATTATCACAATTTCCGCAGGAAGTTGATGCGGCTTCGTCAAAATAGCTCAAAATCGCATGACGTCGACATGTGCCCGTTTCAGCCAAGCCCAACATGGCATCCAGTTTTTGGTGCTCTACCCGTTTATGTTGCTCATCGGCTTCAGAGCCTTGCATCATTGCACGAAGGTTAATGACATCTTGTAAACCGTATGACATCCAGGCACTGGCATCGAGACCATCGCGTCCGGCGCGCCCTGTTTCTTGATAATAAGCCTCAACACTTTTCGGTAGGTTTAAGTGCGCGACAAATCGCACATCGGGCTTATCTATTCCCATACCAAATGCAATTGTGGCAACAATTATGACGCCTTCTTCGCGCAAAAAGCGCGATTGATGGCGTGACCGTGTGTCCGCATCCAGGCCAGCATGATAGGGCAGTGCAAGCTTACCGTTTTCGCTTAGCCACTTCGCGGTATCTTCCACTTTACGACGCGACAGGCAATACACGATGCCAGCATCGTTGGCATGCTGATCGTTTATAAATCGAAGCATCGCATCGCGTGCATTGTTGGCTTCATGAATGGCATATCGAATATTGGGTCGATCAAAACTACTAATAAAGCGTGCGGCATTGTTCAAGGCCAGGTTTTCAATGATCTCGCCGCGCGTGCGTTGATCAGCCGTGGCGGTTAATGCCACGCGTGGTGTATCAGGAAAACGCTCGTGCAGTACATCCAGGGCCAAATACTCACGACGAAAATCGTGCCCCCACTGCGATACACAATGTGCTTCATCGATAGCAAAAAGCGCAATGTCGATTTGATCGAGCAGGTTCAGCATGGCGGGCATCAGCAAACGCTCTGGGGCCACATAAAGCAGATCGACCTCACCCTTTAACAGTGCTTCTTCTGTTATTCTAATTTGTGCAGCGGATAGTGATGAATTGATAAATACCGCGTTGAGGTTTAATGCGCACAGCGCGTCCACTTGATCTTGCATCAGTGCGATAAGCGGGGAGATAACAACCCCTGTGCCGTTCCTGACTAATGCCGGGATTTGATAACAAAGGGATTTACCACCACCCGTTGGCATCAATACCAAAGCATCATTGCCATCAATTAGTGTGTCGATAATGTCGGCTTGATCAGATCGAAAACTGTCATAGCCATAGATATCCTGCAATACATCCAGCGCATCCGTATGCTTCATGTACCCTCCATTAAATTTACATACTTGTTATCTTTGCCGCAGCACATGGTTGTCATGAGTGTCACGCAGGGGCTTGTCCATAAGCCTGCTTCCACTGCGTATATTGATCAACGATCGCCTGCATAGCGGCCTCATCATATTCGCGCAAACCGCCCAGTACCATGTTCTTCTTACCCTGGCCAATGGTGTCGTTATTGGATGAAATAGTAAATTCAAGACAGGCTTTGGCTTTTTTTCCATCGACTTCAAGCGTGGCATTGCTCAGTTCGAGCGCTATATTTTCGCTATGAAAAGAGTCAAGTTGCACGCTCATGTCTTTGTAGATCACAAGCGGCCTGGCAGGGTTGATCATGACATCATTGCGGCGCATCAAATCAACCAGAATATCAGGGAACGTTTTACCAGAGAAGCGAACATATTCCATTGTTAAGGCGCGAATGAAGTCTGGGTTGGTACTATTTTCATTGGCCGTTTCCAGGGTGAGCAGATGTCGCTCCGATGCATCATAAATGGCGTCATTGCCCGTTAGCGCATCAGGCAAAGGCACCAGCACGTCTGCTGTGACCATGGCATTAAGATCTAGCTTAAGTTGTTTGTACACACCAAAACGATGCAGTAAAACCGCAAACAGCAAATCACCCGGCACACAAAACCGCTTAGCGCCAACGTCATGGATAGGGTTGAAATCACCTGCCACCTCTTTTGCAAATACATTACCCTGTGACTGAGTAAAGCGCATACCCTCAGCGCTAAGGTTGACGAACTGTTCGATGTCGAACGTCATGGTGTTTCCCGGTTGTTGATTGTTTAATTATCGATACTTGCTGAGCAAGGCATCGAACTGTTGTTGCTGTTGCAACGATAAATTCACCGCCCGCGGGTAACGCGGGTTGTTGCGGTCATTGTCAATTGGCCTGTCCCAACCACGCGTTGTATCCATAAACGCCAACAAGCCCCGCTCTCCGAACAAATCCAGAAAACCGGCCAGCACGCAGTCTACATAACTTTGTAGCACGGGATGATCAGCATCGGCATCAAAGCAATGCTGATTATCGGACACATAAACGTAAATGCCGTCACCGTTGACGGAATCCAGGACTTCATCAGGGGCCACAAAAGCTGATATGGGCAGCAGATGCCGGTCGTATCCTGCCTCACGCTCATCCAATGCGGGTAAATCACGCCGATGCAATGTAACTAATACACCATCAATGCTAGTCGCCATTACATCCTCTGGAGAAGGCAGTGTCGCGGTTACCGACTCAAGGCGGGGCTTGATGGTGAGCGACGTGCAACGCCCCCTTGCGCCATCATTGTGCACTCGGTGACCCCAGACACGCTGCCAGCCCGTCAAACTGGCCTTTTTCGCCGTTTCTGCGGCTGGTCTCGTGATGCGGTTCACTAATGAACCATAACCAAAATAGGTGATCAAATCGTCTGACATGTTGCTATTCGTTCAAACTATTAATTTAAAATTAGCGCCTAATATAATAAGAGCAGCATATAGTATTGATATGGCACGCTATTTTCACGAATTTGGCATGAAATATCTGGCCAAAAAACACTTTTTTGCTGCTCTCATCTTAAGTGCTGCAGGCTGTCTGCCCGTGACGCAGGTTTTCAGCGCTGAGCTGACAGCGGATGATCGAGCACTCGCTGCGACTCTCGCGACCAACACCCCGTGGCAAAGGACACGGCTGGCAAGCGATGCTCCAGCGCCAACAACGTCAGAAACCAAACAGCAGAACTTACCGCTACTCAACACCAGCGCCCGAAACCAACTGGGTGTACAAATTTTATCCATCGAGGTGGATGAGCGTAAAAATGCGCCTGCTGGAAAACGGGCACGCGTGTACCAATTCGACTACCCCAGCCACCAAACGCGGGTACTGGTAGTGGACATTGATAACAACACCGTACTGGAATCGAAGACGATTAATTCTGTTCATTTGCCACTAAACACCACTGAGATTGACTATGCGCGTGCTTTGCTGAAAACGGACAACACCATTATGACCCGTTTACGCGACGAACAGCTACGCCGCGGGGAACAGGCGTTTGCGAATTTAGAAGAACTGGATGTCAAGGCGAGTATTTTTGAGCCCGTGCAAGCAAGCCACCGCTGCAATGAAG
>CAYSZH010000073.1:0-21166 GCA_964435305.1 uncultured Granulosicoccaceae bacterium | reverse complement strand
AGATACGCGAGCCTTTGATCATGCATTGTGATACCGCAAAATTTTAATAGGAACAATAATGAATTCAACTAAGTCGTCAACGTTATTTAAAAGCGTAGCATGCTTAACTATGCTGTTTAGCTGCTTTATAGCACAGGCAAATACCTATGATGTCAGTACATTCGCATTGGGTGACATCCGGTCTTAACGCAAGCGAAGGACAGCAAATAATAGATAACCTTAAAGATAAATATGTTGCCGAAAACGGAGAGCCAAGTAAAATGGCCGGGCATCAAAAACTGCGTGTCTATTACTGGTGTACAGAGATAACTGAAAATAAGGCGTGGCCATGTGTACTAGCAAAACCGCACCTGCAATTAGATTTAAACCTCTCACAGTTAGTAGACAAACGTTATCGTCGTGCATGGTCAGCAGCAGCCTCAAAAAAACACCGGCAGTGATAAACACTAAAAGCCAGCAATAGGCTCTAAAAGCGAGAAGAATTAGTTGAAACACCAAGGAGATTGACGAAGATACGGGATTGGTGAACGTCCGCCTTACGGACCTACGTAGGCGACAACAACCAAACTTATCTTGGCTATGGACTTGGATACTTGAGTCTTAAGAAACAAAAAAAGCCTGTCGACACATTGCACCTCGACAGGCTCCATCTTTTCTGTCCAATGGTATTACATCAGCAGAACTTACTTAAGTAACTCTGCTTCCCATTTGCCGTCAGTCACAACACTCTTACTGAAGTTACCTTCGACATCGCCGTTACCATCAAAATCTTGTGCGCCGGAACCACCAACGTAGTTGATGTCACCACCCTCTGCCAGAATTTTCTTCGCTTTAGCAAATTCACCTGGCAGAATAACCATGCCAGGCGGGTTTGCGACATCACGCAAGGCAGCGCTTAGACCTTCACGATCATTCGAACCCATCTTCTCGATAGCGAGTGCAACCATCATGGTGGCATCGTAAGAGTTAGGCACAAACGGACCACCTGGTTCGATTCCAGCTTCTCCTGCGAGCGCTTCCCAAGCCGCGTATGCATCAGTTGTGTCATCAGATGCTGAGGTAGTGAACGTGGCGTTACCTAAATTTTCTGCACCAATCTGATCAATAACTTCTTGAGACAACATGCCGTCTGCACCAATAAAGGTATCGAACGCCGCTGTTTCAAGTGCATTTCGCATGATAGTAATACCGCCCGAACCGTAGTAGGCAAACAGTGCAAGATTGTCACTGCCCTTACCTAATGTTGCTACTTCTGAACGGTATGACGCTTTACTTGGCTCATGTGCTTCGTTGGCCGTAATAGTGCCGCCCATTTCTTCAAATGTTTTGGCATAAACTTCGGCGATGCCGGCGTTGTAATCATCATTGGCATAAGACACCGCAATTTCTTTGATGCCGTTTTCCATTGTTAGTTTAGCGAGCGCTACACCCTGGTAGGCATCTGATGCCGCAGAACGGAAAACTAAGTCAGTGTCAGATTCCATGGTTGAAATAGCCGGTGATGAAGCCGATACGGACAGCGTTACCACACCAGCTGGCATTGAAACCGATTCAGCCTGTGCGATGGTTGCACCTGAACACACAGGGCCAATAATCGCTGTTACCAAATCAACGTTAATAAGCTTGGTTACCGCATCCACAGCAGCGACCGGGTCACAAGCGGAGTCAGCACGAACCACTTCAAAGCTCTCGCCATCTGCAAACATGCCGCCCTGCTCATTAATGTGCTTAACGGCCAAGTCGATCGCATCCACCATGGGTGCAACAAGATCAGGAATGGGGCCTGTCACAGCCATCGGGTTGCCAACTTTGACGTCAGCCTGAGCAGTGCCTGCGAGAACAATCGCGGCGATACTGCCAGCAATAATAGATTTTTTCACGTTCGATTCTCCTTGTTTCCCGCAGGTTCATTAGTGCCGGACGCGGCGGGACGCGTTTCAGGCAGGATACCATCTGGGTAGCGTTGCAGTATAAATTGTAACAATAACCCAATCAAAAACATGCGCATAAAACCAGCGCGATTCTGTAGCACGTCAATGTTAAGCCCGCTGAAGGCTGCGCCCAACATGTTGATACCACCTTTGATAACCAGTTCACTACTTGACCAGATTATCCAGATCAGAAAGCCCCCAAGGATCGCCCCACGGTTGTTACCAGAGCCCCCGGCAATCAGCATAACCCAGGTCAAAAACGTAATTTTTGCTGGTTCAAACGTGTTGGTCGGGTCTATTAGCCGGATGTGTTGCGCCAGTAAGGCACCAGCCAGCCCCATAATCACAGCACCAATAATAAACGCTTCGATACGTCGTTTGGTTACGTTTTTACCCGCGGCTAACGCCGCCTGCTCGTTTTCTCGAATCGCCGTCATCATCCGGCCCCAGGGAGACAGACGCGCACGCTCCAGCATTCTGTAAACCACGAACATGATCAGTAATATCGTCATGGCAAACGCAGGCTGCCACCACCAGTACGGTAAGCTGTCGAAAAACGCCACCCAACCATCTGCATCCATAAATGTGTTGTACGGCCAGCTGGTGTAGAAACGCTCTTCTGTCAAATGCTCCCAGGTACGCGGAATTTTATTGATACCGCGTGGGCCGTTCGTAATATCGGTTTCGTTCTTTAATATAAGCTTTATGATTTCGGCAATGCCTATAGTGGCAATGGCCAGGTAATCTGCTCGCAAGCGAATACATATGACACCGATCAATGCGGCTACCACGCCCGCTGCACACATGGCGGCGATCTCCCCTGCCACCAATGGTAAGCCCAAGCCGCCATAGTGAAACGTGCTACTGGCAGTTGTTAGCAGGGCATAGACATAGGCACCCACCGCTGCAAAGCCTGCAATGCCGACATTAAACAAACCGGCAAATCCCCACTGGACGTTAAGCCCCAGTGCAAGCAACGCGTAAATTCCGCCCATAGAAAGCAGCGACATCGCATATAAAAAATACCCCAGTACTTGATCGCTCATCAGAATACCTTCCCTTTGAAGAGACCACTGGGTTTAATGATCAGCATAATGACCATAATGACAAACGCAATACCACTTTTATATCCCGGGCTAATCAGTGGGGTATCACCGATCCACGGGTAGGCTGATAGCTCTTCGGCAAGGCCAATGACAAGCCCGCCTGCGACCGCGCCAAACGGCCTGCCAATTCCACCCAGTATGGTGGCGGCAAAAATAGGCAGCAACAATCTAAAGCCCATTGTGGTGTCCAAATACTGTGTATCCATGGCGATAAAAACACCGGCCGCGACAGCACAGAAACCACCAATGATCCAGGTGGCCCGAATAACAGCCTCCACATCAATACCTGTAACACGCGCCAATTCAGGACTATCAGAAACCGCGCGCATGGCTTTACCAATGCGGGTATAAGTGAGTGTGTAGTTAAACACCAACATAATAATAATGGTGCCGGCAATAATCCAAAAATGTTTATTGGGAACCAGCAACATCATGTCGAATTCAGATGAAAAATCTCTAACCCAGGCATTCGGTTTGGCAATACCAGGTACAAACGTACGCTGGTTTGGGCCCCATAGCATCTGTACAAGGCTTCGAATCATCAGCATCATGCCGAAGCTTGCGATAACGATGGTGATGGTAGAGGACTGTCGAAACGGTTTGTAGAAAAACCGATCAATTATTAGAGAGAGTGCAATTGCCAAGACGACAGCAGGTACTGCTGCTATAAGTGGGTGTAGCGTCCAGCCCGCCACACTGCCAAACAGAGCGGATATTGTCCAGGTCAAATATGCCCCCGTCATCATGACTTCGCCGTGAGCAAAATTGGCAAAGCGCAGAATGCCGAATGTTAACGTGACGCCGATTGCTCCGAGCGCGTAAATGCAACCCAGCACGAGCCCAGGGATAAAGTAATAGTTAATAAATTCAAAACCGAAACTATCCCACATCGCCTTCGCCCTCCTTGGTTCGTCCACCCAGGAACATGCGGGCTACTTCTCTATCGGCGATCAGCTCCTGGCCAGTCCCGGAGTAGCGATTAGTACCATCCACCAGCACATAGCCACGATCAGCTACCCCCAGAGCCTGCTTAGCGTTTTGTTCTACCATTAGCACCGGAACACCGTTTTTATTAATTCGTAATATGGTTTCAAAAATTTGACCACGATATTTTGGGGAAAGCCCGGCAGTGGGCTCATCAAGAAACAGCACTTTGGATTCCACCATAAGCGCTTTGGCCATCGCAACCATTTGCCGCTGACCACCAGACAAAGAACCAGCAGGCTTATCACGCTTTTCCTTCAGATCAGGGAACAGTTCGTACATATCATTAATACGTTCGGCAATACCGCTGCGGCGCGTCCAGGCACCCATTTCAAGATTCTCTTGAACAGATAAACTGACAAAGACATTATGTGTTTGAGGTACATAGCTCACACCTTTAGTCACTACCACATCAGGTGCTGTGTTAGTAATGTCTTCACCATCTAATACAATGCTCCCGCTGGATATGCTCAGCAAGCCAAGCACAGATTTCATCGCCGTGGATTTGCCAGCACCGTTGGGGCCAACCACAACAACAACTTCATCATGGCCAACATGAATATCAATGCCATGCAGCACTTGCGATTCGCCGTAACCGGCATGAACATCCTTGATAAGTAAAATGTTGTCATCCGCGCTCATACCACTTCACCTCCAAAGTAGGCATCGATGACTTTTTCGTTTTCCCTTACTTCCGACATTGGACCTTCCGTAAGCACCTGGCCTTCAGCTAATACAACAATGTTGTCGCACAGATCAGCCACCAGATCCATATCGTGTTCGATTATGCAAAAAGTATAGCCTCGTTCCTGATTGAGCCTGCGAATCATGTCGATGACTTTGAGCATCAGAGTGGGATTCACTCCTGCACCGGGTTCATCCAGGAGCACCAACTTGGCATCTGTCATCATTGTGCGGCCAAGTTCCAACAGTTTTTTCTGCCCGCCAGATAAATTTCCAGCGATTTCGTCGGCCACTTGGTTCAGACCTAAGAAATCGAGCGTGTCGTTAGCTCGATCGAGTACCTCTTGCTCTCGAGCACGCACTCGACCACGTGCAAACCAGTTCATAAAAATACTTTCGCCAAGCTGCTCGTTGCCGGCGACCATCAAGTTTTCACGACTGGTAAGGCGGCCATACTCCTGGCTTAGCTGAAAGGTTCGCAACAGCCCCAGCGAGTACAACTCGTGAGTCGATTTACCCGTGATGTCCTGACCTTCAAAATAGACACGTCCAGCGGTAGGCTTTTCGGCACCGGCCACACAATTGAACGTGGTGGTTTTGCCAGCGCCATTGGGGCCTATTAGTCCGATAATACTTGCTGGTGGAACCTGGAAACTGACGTCCCGGACGGCTTGCACACCGCCGTAATACTTGGCCAGCCCTTCCACCTGCAGCGTAATGGGAGAGGATTCCCGATCTGCAGCATTCACAGCGTTACTCTTTAATCTACTATCGATCAGCAGATGATACCCCCGAATCAAAGCAAATGCTTCTAATTAAACACAGGCCAAAATCACAGAGCCTACCCGGCAGACATGCAAACCAGCTAAGATGCACCGAAACTGATCACAGCCATTGCCCGATGAGCCAAATCATCCTATCCACAATCAATGCTCGCTACATCCATGCTTCATTGGGGCTGCGATATTTATATGCCAATATGGGTGAGTTGCAGGCACAAACATCTCTGTGTGAATTTACGCTTCAGCAACGAACCGAAGACATCGCCGAACAACTACTCTCGCTGAATCCGGCCATCATCGGTATAGGTGTGTACATCTGGAACGTTGACGACTGCACAGAAGTCGTCAGTTTGATTAAAACGGTCAGACCGGATGTCTGTATCGTACTCGGCGGCCCTGAAGTCAGCCACGAAGCAGCGATGCAACCGATAGTAAAAATGGCGGATCACGTTATCAATGGTCAGGCCGATTTAGCCTTTGCAGAACTTTGCACCGAGCATCTGGAAGGGAAAAAACCGGCAAAAATTATTTCGCCTTTACCATTTGATCTTGGGCAATTAAAACTACCTTACACAGAATACAGTGATGAAGATTTACGTCAGCGGGTAATCTATGTTGAAGCCTCAAGAGGCTGCCCGTTTAAATGCGAATTTTGCCTTTCTTCATTGGATAAAACGGCAACGGCATTTGAACTTGACCCACTGCTTGAACAGTTAGAGCAGTTGATCAACCGCGGAGCGCGGCAATTTAAATTTGTGGATCGCACTTTTAATCTGAAAGTACAAACCAGCCTGCGAATATTGTCCTTTTTCTTAACACACATCGACAAAGGATTATTTCTGCATTTCGAACTCATCCCGGATAGACTGCCTGATGCTTTGAAAGATCTACTGCCGCAGTTTCCACCTGGATCTCTGCAGTTTGAAATCGGTATCCAATCTTTTAACCAAGTCGTTCAACAGCGCATCAGTCGTAAGCAACAACATGACAAGACCTGCGAAAATTTAACCTGGCTTAATGAACAGACACATGCGCATATTCACGCCGATTTGATATTCGGTTTACCTGGCGAAAGCCTTGAAAGCTTTGCGGCCGGATTTGACCAGCTTTATGAGCTTAGGCCTCAAGAAATTCAAGTCGGAATTTTGAAGCGCTTGCGCGGCACACCAATCAGCCGCCACACTGAGGAATTTGATATGCGTTATATGAGCACGCCGCCGTATCGCATTTTATCCAATAGCGTGTGTGATTTTGGCACAGTGCAACGCATGGTTAGATTCGCCCGATATTGGGATCTTGTCGCCAACTCAGGGCGGTTTTCAAGCACATTACCGTTGCTGTTGGCAGATCAGCCATTTAATCGCTTTATGGGTTTTAGCGATTGGTTGTTTGCCAGCACTGGGCAAACTCATAAAATAGCGCTACGAAATCTGTTTGGGTTCGTCCATACGGCGCTAACAAAGGAATTTAGAGTCGCCGAAGAGGATGTTTTTGCTGCTTTACAGGCTGATTTTACCGCGAGTAAATTGAAGGGGCGGTTGGATACCTTAATTAGAAGAGCTTCCAAAAAACCTTCAGCCACCGAAGTTCTGAGTGAGAAATCCTACGGAAATCAACGCCAGCTGCAGCATTTGTAAGCCGGCAGGAGAGACGGCTAAGTTGTCTGCATCAGGCCTCCACTAACAAAATTGCGCCGCGTGGGCCACTGGACGCGAGAAATAAGCAGTTTGACGTCGGTAAACTGTGTATTATTTCATTATTGAACCATTTTGACATCATGACCCATTGGAGAGGACCATGCACGTTCGAGCCATACTAGTTTTCCTGACTTTCTTTTTCGCACCGATTGTGTCAGCACAGGACGGTACCGTCTTTGGTGTTTGGCTAACAGAAAAGTCCGATAAGGGCGCATCCATGGCAGTTGAGATCTTCGAGTGCGGTGAACGCGTTTGTGGTAAGTCCATCGACGTATTTGGCACTGATAAGCGCGATAACGTCGGAATCGAAATAATCAAAAGTATGCGCAAGCGTTCTGATCGAAGTTATAACAAAGGCAAGATTTACGCACCCGATACAAAGAAGTGGTACAAATCCAAAATGTCGCTCACCGATAGCGGCAAGCTGAAAGTGTCAGGCTGTGTATTTGGTGGTGTCATTTGCCGCTCACAAATCTGGACACGCCAGTAGACTAAAGTAGCTGCTCGTTACAAGGAATTTCCAGCAAAGGACCCCGCGCGAACAAAATTTGTTAACGATCAACGTATGACGTGGAATTGACGCTGATTTGCCATACTCATAGAAAACACAGTAAGAACACTGTATTTTCATCCAGCTATCTGTCGTTTTGACAACCGCGTAAGCGTGGAAACCATACTTTTGTGGCAATTACGCAATTCGAGGTTTATTCTTAAGGCTAATTGTTTAAACGTCTGTGGCTTGCGCAGTTAACTGCAGCCAGTGCAAGAACGAAAAAATAGCGATTGCTGAGAATCGTTGCTTAGAAAAACGACTCGGTTTTTTAGTCTCTTCAGGACCTAATTCCCCCTGGCGAGACTGGTATAAATTGATTGCTCCACTATGTATGGAGCTAATAGTATTTTGATGGAGGTAATCTTGAAACACCCTTATTATAAATTGACGGCGTTGACCGTCTCACTGCTTTGTACCAGTGGCAGCTTGCAGGCGGCAGGGTTCGCGATATCGCACCAGGGCGCAGTGGGCTTAGGCAATGCTTACGCTGGACATGGTGCAACTGCATTCGACGCATCCACTGTTTGGGCAAACCCTGCAGCCATGATGGAGTTAGACGCCCCATCACTTGCAGTGGTTGCCAACGTCACCGCTGCAAACAGTGAATTTGAAGACAGAGGGTCTACCTACATCGCAACCATTGGTGCGCCGCCATTAACAGGCGACCCCACGCATGACGATGCCAGCGCTACCTTTGTTCCAAACATATATTACGCACGCAAAATGAGCGAAAAGTGGGCGCTGGGTTTTGGTGTCTCGGTGCCATTTGGCACCAACTCCTCTTACGATACCGATTTTGTTGGCCGTTACCATGCTTTGGATACAACCTTATCGGTTATCGACATCAATCCAACAGTTGCGTTTCGTATCAATGATAAAGTGGCCATTGGTGGTGGTATCAGTGTGCAATTGGGCAGTGCGGAATTTGGCAATGCCATTGAAAGCGGCGTCACCTGCTTTGGCTTAGCCGGTCGAGAAGGTTCACCCGTCACAGAAGCAAATTGTTTACTTGAAGGTTTGCAACCACCAACGGGCACTGCAGATGATCCAAACAGCGCCGATTCCTCAGTAGTCACAGAAGGTACGAGCACCCAACTAACATTTAATCTGAGTGCGCTTTTTACACCCAGAGCGGGCACACGCATTGGTGTAGCTTATCGTAATGGTACCGACCATGAGCTCGAGGGAAATGCCGATTTTACGCTTAACCCGGCGCTTCAAAGCGTACTCACTAACGCAAGCTTCCCGATATTTTCAGATACTAACTCGGTTGTAGAAGCGAGTTTACCGGCGACGTTTGATGTATCAATTGCACAAGACGTAAACGATAAAACACAGCTACTGGGCAGCCTCTTATGGACCCAGTGGAGTTCGTTTGATGAACTCACCGGGTCATTTGATAATCCAGCACAACCAGATTCTGCAACCATCTTCGATTGGGAAGACGCGGTGCGGGTAAGTACCGGGATAAATTACAAGCACAACCAAAAGTTAGTTTTAAGAGCAGGATTAGCTTTTGACCAATCACCCGTTCCTAACCCGCAACGACGCACTCCACGCGGCCCCGCCAACGATCGTTACTGGTATTCATTTGGAGGCTCATACCAATTCAGCAGCAACATCAGCCTGGATGCGGGATATGCCCATGTTGCAATTGATCAGTCTGCCATCAATAGCAGTGGCAACCCGGCCGCTGGCGATCCAACCTTACGTGGTCTGTTTGATATTTCAGCCAATTTGCTTGCATTGCAATTTAACTGGGACTTCTAAAGGGGACTAACAAATGAATAATATAATCACGAAAAAATCAGCGCTCCTCGGACTATCCTCCACCGCAGTTATTGTATTAGGCGCATGCAGCAGTTCATCTGACTTTGACTTTGAACGTAGCGTTGAAGTGGGACGAACCGCAATCCCCTTGCAGGCGGGCTTCGATCCACAGAACGGTGTTCTGCCGTTTCCAAACAATTTACTCTTCCGGGACAGCGAAGACGGTACGCTGAATGTGCCGCTTACCAACGCCGATGGCACCACCACGCCAAGCGATACATTTGCTGACCCACGAGTAGCACTTAACGCCCTGGATGGCTTTTCTACAGTAGAAGCCTTTTCTACAAGTTTTGCTCAGGCAGGTAATGACACGCCAACTCAGGGACTGAACCCTGCCACGCTAATAATAGGTGACACGGTCAGAGTGTTTGAAGTAGCACTGGTACCTGGCGCACCATTACCTATTCCAGGCGCAATCGTCGCTGAACTGACAGCAAATGATTTATTGGCTACAACCGATGCTGTCAATGCTGCGCGGACAGAGGCGGCGGCACGCGCTTTGGCCGATGCTCAGGGAATAGAAATAGATGAAGCCAGCATACGACAAGGCGATCCTGCAACACTAATTATTGCCCCCAGACGACCTCTTAAAGAAAGTACAACTTATATGGCCGTCGTTATGGGAGCTGATACATCGTCTGGCGTACCTGTAGGTGGTGTGCGTGATGCACTCGGACAACCGATCAGCGCTCCAGCGACATTTTCGGTGGCCATTGGAACTGAATCTCTGGCGGACACCCCGCTTGAGACAGCGGAACGTTTGCGTCAATTTATGCGACCAATGATAGATGTGCTCGAGGCAGCTACATTGGATACGCCACTTAACACGAACAACATCGCAATGGCCTGGACTGCAACAACCCAGTCCACTACTCCCGTGCTAAACGCAGTTGCGGCCAGCACAGTTAGCCGTCCTATCAATATTATGCCAAGCGGTTTAGACACAACAGCCATTGGTATACCTGCAGATAATAGCTTTGCCGATATCTGGGCAGGTGCCATGCAAGTGCCAGACTACACCGGCATTGATGCACCCTTAAGTAACTTCTGGGTTGCGGAAAACGGCGGGTTTCTTACGCGTTTTAACCCTACGCCGCGCGAAAATGGCCTGCAAACCATTCCGGTACTCATGACAGTGCCAAACAGAACCGAAATGCCTGAAGGCGGCTGGCCTATCGCCATTTTCCAACATGGCATCACTCGCAACCGGCTCGACATGTTTGGAATTGCAGATCAACTTGCCGCTGCAGGTGTAGCCACTATCGCCATCGATCTTCCTACGCACGGTATTGTGGGCGAATCACCTCTGAGAAACCCGGCTGTCACAGAGCGCACTTTTGATCTGGACGCGGCCGATAATACAACACTAGCGCCACTGCCTGGCGGTGACGGAATGGTTGACCCATCCGGTACGCATTTTTATAACCTGACAAATCTGCTCAACACCCGTTCGAATATGTTGCAGTCAGTTTCTGATCTGCTTACCTTAAGTGCTAGTGTTGGTACCATCCCCGTTTTAAATGTTGCCAGTAAGTCTTATATCGGACATTCACTTGGCGCTATTGTGGGAACAACATTTCTTGCCTTTGACGATTCGATAACGTCTGCAACACTGGCAAGCCCTGGTGGTAGCGTTGTGCGACTGCTGCAAAATTCGCCGGCATTTGGACCTGCCATTACGGGTGCGTTATCACAACTTGCACCGGTGACCACACCCACCGGACAGCAATTTTTAACCACGGCACAAGCGGTTGTCGATGCAGCCGACCCCATTAACCACGCATCACGTGTACTGGCGAACACAAACGTACATTTATCGCAGATGCTTCAAGATGTTGTGGTTATAGGAAGCCAACCAGAATTTCCGTTGGTTGGTACAGAGCCGCTAGCACGCACAATGGGTCTTGAGCAAGTATCAGTGACGACGTCAGGTAGTGGCTGGGTACAATTTATTGAAGGTAATCATGGCACTATCATTGATTTTGGCACCACTGATGAAAACCCCATACCAGACCCTTCCAGTATCCAGTTTCAAGCGGCAAGCGAACTGCAGATGCAGGCTATTGGGTTTGCACTCAGTGGCGGTGCTAATCTGGCCATTACCAACGAGGCTTTAATACAGGACGCACCATAAACTCCTTTAAAAAATGAAGCTGCCATACTCACCATGTAATCACAAACATGGTGGGTATGGCTAAGTGCTTTTTAGCTTTGTTGTTTGTGTAATGATGTACGCTTAAACTAGTTTGCTTAATCTAGTTTGTTCAAAAATGATATCGGTAGTTAACACCGAAAATACTGCTGGCGCCAGCGTCTAAATCAAGCTGTGAATCATGCGCAAAGCCCATACTGAGTTCATCCCCGCCTAAGATACGTACACCAACCCCACCATCAACCTGCACACCAATCGCTCTTTCCGGCCAGGCATGACCGACGCTTGCGTTGACGTAATATCGTGGTGACGTCACCTGCGGGAAATCGCTATTCACGCCGCCACGCGAAAGCGAAGCTCCCAGACGCACCGAAGAAGATGAATCGAGCAGCCCAACATTACCCACTGCGAAGGGCTGCGATTGTAGCTCGTCTGGTAAGCTTGCCTCTCGCTCGTTTCGGCTTGTGTTAGCGGCAATACTGGTACTCCAGTGGTTAGCACCAAAAAACCCTCTTGTGCCGATCTCCACTCTCGTTTGCAGCCCACGTGCTATGCGTTTATCTGTAACACGAGAATTGATTTGATTCACATCGGCTTGCACACGGAAAAATTCTTGTTTACCGAAATTGGCTTCATATCCAAATGTGGCTCTATGCTGTCTGGCGGCAAGTCGCAGAACAGGAGAACCCGCTATTTGTTCGTTATAGGAAAACTCAGCGCTCAATGACTGACTTCCCTTACGATTTCTTAGATAGTGCTGGGATGTCACATAGGATTCATCGGAGTTTTCTGATGTGTTGATACCAGCCGTTATTCGTCCGCCAAAACGTTGGTCTCCATGGAACAGCGATAAGCTCGCATCAGCTTGATCGAACTCTTCTGATATAGTGAACCGACTGGATGAAAACGCGTTTTGAACCAGCGTTAATTCCAGCCCCAACCCTGTTTGAGAAAATGATTTCCTGAACTGGGCGACTCGCTCATCAATATCAAGCGTATTAAGTGAGAGCGATTTTACGGTAGCTGAGGCATAGCTGGGCCGCCGACTCAACAAATAACCGAACTGGCCGCGAGCTATTTCTCTATCAGTATAGGATGGGGCATGTATGACGGACTTTTCCGCTAACTTAAAAGCGGCGTTATCTTCTCCAAGCTGTCGTAGTGCCAGAATATGGTTTCCTATAGAAACATTACCCTGCCCGTTAATTATGGCTTGAATTTGAGCGTAATCATCTGTCTGCATCGCAATGGCAAGTGACTGCCAAGCCGGCGTTTTTAAACGATCGCCATGTAAGCCTGCCATTACCATTCTGGCATGCTCATGTCGCTGAGTTGCCATTAACCAAGATATGGCGATATCTTCACGCCAGAATTTTTCTTCACCGACCTGTGAACCGGAGTCTGCAAGAAGCTGCTCTACAAGCCGCTCATTCTCTTCTGTGCCACCATAGCGATTCAACAAGCGCGCATATTGCCCTAACAACTGAGCTTGATCGTTCTCAGTGCTACCGGTTAAGAGCGGTCTAAGTTTACGCAGGGCATACAATCGAACTTTGCGTGATTTATCGGCCAGACCCGTGTATTCAAGCGCATCTGCATACGTCAACAACATATTGTAATCGGCATCAATGCCATCACCCAACTTTTCAAACCACGCCAGACTTTGATTCGCATTACCAATTTGCAGATGCCCAACAGCGAATGCGCTCCAAAGTGCTGGTTGCGATTGAGCGACAGTATCGTATTCTGTTAAGAATACATTTATAGCCCTTGTTTCTTGCTGATCGATTAACAACCAAAGCAACCCGTTAAGCGCATTTATATTGCTTGCATCAATAGCAATTGCCTGTTGGTACGCTCGCATGGCGGCTGCGGAATCACCCTGCTTTACTCTAATGGACGCCACAAGTGACCAATAACTAGGCAATTTTTGTAGTCGTTTAGTGTCGTTATCGTCAGCTAAAAAGGGTGCTGCTGCATCGGCATCGCCAATTTTGAACGCCAGGCCCATAGCACCTATAGCCACTGCCGATTCACCACTGGTTCGCCAGAGGCTCACAGCTTCAGCGATCGCATCCAGATTACGCCCATCATCCTGCAGCGTTTGAATCATTCGCTTGTTGAGCGCCAGTTTTTCGTTTTCATCTTCAATTTCGTTTAATAGTGGTTTTGCAAGTGTTGCCAATGCGGGCATTCGATATCGCCAGGCAATTTCAGATAACACTTGAAGTTGAATATTCGATGCATCACTGACAAGGCTTGTACCATCCAGATTGCTGGCCACCTCGGCAGCCTTATCAGGTTGGTTTAAAAGCCAATGCAATTCCATTCTGTTTAGCGTCTCTTCACTCGCTCTGCCATATAAGCCAGCGTACCGTTCCCAACTTGAAAGCGCCTCTGCGTAGTAAACGTTTCGCTTGTTCAACATCGCAAGTTCGCGAATCCAAAAAGGGCGATGCCCATGCAAGCTAATAAGCTCATCAATAGCAGCAGCACCACTCCTTGGTAAACCTTCGAGCTCGTATAGTGCTATCAGTTTTTTAACATCATCATCAGAGGGTACTGACATACGCAACCTGGCTTGCAGACTACTAAGCGCAATATCACTCGCCCGTGTCATTTCAGCCAAACGGGCAACTTCCGCAAGGCTGCCGGAATCCTGATAGAGGGAGGCTATGCGCCGCCACTCTGCCATGGCTAAATCGGGACTACCAGTCCATTCATATAACCTGGCAAGCTTCTCTCGATGTTCGCGCGAACTTGGGTTGAGGGCAAGCGCTTGTTGAGACCATTTTAAAGCATCATTTAAATTTCTCTGCGCCATTGATAATTCAATTTGTAGGTCAACAGCGTCTCGATCTAATGGGTCGAGTGCAAGTAATTGCTTATTCCACTGACGCACCAGTGCTTGATCGTTGGCCGCTCGTGCCTGCTCAATTCCTCTCCTAAGCAATCCCGAATCATCAGGCCTGGTCTTAATCATCTCCTTTACTCTGTTGAGCGCTCTCGAATGATTCCCGGTTGCTATTAAAAGCTTCTCCGCCCGAACAAGTAATGATTCTTTTTGCAATCCAGAGGTTTGCGATATCGCTTCATCCAGGTACTCAATTGCGCGTACGGGTTCATTGGCAGCTTCTGCCCATGTGGACGCTTTATTGAGCCAGAAAAGCGTTTTATCCTGAGTATCCATATTTGCTAACTGACCATAGATGAGGTGCGCTCGATCGGGGCGTTGCACAGCTAACATAGCTTCTGCAAGCTTTTTATGCTGTTTAATGGATTTAGGAATATGCCGCTCAAGTTCATCAAGAGCTGAATCAAGTTTAACTGGGTTTTCAAGCACGGCAATCTGCTCTAACTGAGCAACACGCAGTGAGAATACGGCCTCTTTATTTTTAGTGAATTGCAGGGCTTGGTCATAACAGTGTATGGAACCCAATGCGTCTTGATTCACTGCCAAAGAGTGAGCGCATTGCGTGAACCAATGTACTTGATTTGTTTTATCTTCTACTGCAAGTAAGCGATAAAACGCCACCGATGTAGGTGTATCCTGAACTTGTTCTGATAATTGCGCTGCCCGATTTAACAAGTTAATATTATGAAACTGCGACTGTTGCTGAAGTTGACTCAGCCTTGTCAGCAATTGGGCTCGTGCCGTTGCTTTCTCCTGTTTCGATTTGGCACTTTGGTAGTCAATTGACGCCAGTTCCAAATCAAAAGAGAATCGTTGAGCTCGAGTCAGCGATACGTGTTTATACTCATCTAGTAAGGCTTTTGCAGACACGACCTGCCCACTATTTAGTAAAGCCAATACCGCACTACTGATCTCTTCTGGAGATTGCACGCCAGCTGCCGAACGCGCCTTCAGATAAGCGATATCCAGCTCGCCTACTGGATCCACACTGCTTATCGCGTCGACACCATTGGAAAATGTAAAGGCATCCCGACCTGGCAGCATTACGTAAAATGCAGCCACGAACAAGCCGGCCATCAACGCCAGGTTACCCGGGCTGACTAATTTTTCACGCCGGGCAGCTGAGGATGGCATTGCCAGTGTCCTTTCTTGAAAACTTATAGACGGTGGTATTGCGACCTGTAGGTAAACCACTTATTCGCTTTCCGTTACTGATCACGCTACACGCACTTCCCTGCGAACCGGAAATTTCTACTTCAGCAGGCACTTTTGCAACAATGTGAAACGATATCGCTAAGCCATTTTGGTCCCATTTTTTTACTTCTCCATTGGCACTGACAAGGTAAGGACCGCTCGGTTTGTTAGCTTCTGTTTTAAAGGTCACTTGCTGAGCACCATCGGTATGTATATAAATACCGTCGTGCAAGCGCTTAGCACCCATTATGCCGCGCGAAGAGGACAGAACTGGCCAACGATCACCCTGCACCATTCGCAATGATCGAATAGCCCCAAGCGACGATATTTTCCAGCTACCATCCAGGTACTTCGCAACACCGACTTTTCGGTAGGCAGGCACTTTTCTGGCGTAGTAACTGGCATACACCGGCATGACATCTTGCGCAATCGACCATTCATATATTTCTTCCAAGGAGCGAATTGATGCCTTCTTGGTACCTGCATAGAAATGATAATAGATTGACAAGGGTTTAAAGCGGCGCGGCTTATCCGTCATCTCTAGGGTTTCTATGACACGACGAAACCCATCAAACGGGCCAGTCCAATCGTTTGTATACACATTTTCATTCATGATAGGAGCATAAGCCTGTACCAATGGTCCAACCATTCGCGCCATTGGCGATATACGACTAACAGACGGTGCCGCTTTGGTTATCGTGGTGAACCCTCCGTTTAGATTAACCATGCCGGCATCCGTAACAGCCTGTATGGCTTCAGCATCGGGCAATGCATCACCACTCCATAAGAGCAACTCCGTTTTTTTCCCTGGAGGCGCTAAATTTTCATTAATAAATTGTGCAGAGCCAGCAATTTCACGCTCTGCGTTATACTGATAGTGCCCAACGGGTAAGTTATATCGTCCGGAACCTGCATGGCCAGCTATCTCCTTCCATTTGAAGGGGTGACTGAAGGTGTGCGATGCAAGTTCAACTTCGGGTAGTGCAAACATACGCTTCATCACACCAAACATGCGAATACGTCTGTTAGCGTAGGCTGACACACTGGTCATCTCGCCTTCTACCACCGAGATGCTGTGCGGCATATTGAAGCGCTCCAGAATCTGCTTATGTATCACTTCAGCGCCCAGTTGACGCCCTGGCAATTCGGCCCATGACGGTAAAGCATCACCATCGATATGAGCAAGCCACAAGCGTTTACCATTCTCGGTAGTGACATCAGGCATGGGTATCGGTTCTAAACGCAGGCTCTTCTCTAAAAACTGAAACGGATCAGTCACCCAATAAGCGGTTTTATCAAAATCGACAATACTGGTAGCCGGGTTTACTGCATAACCACCCCAATCACCACTGACCACAAGATCAAAACGATTCGTGGTTTTGTCCGTATAACTTAAATGGACACGATTACCCTCTTCTTGACTCTCAGCAACAATACCGACGCCGTCTACACGTACTGGTAACGCTTTCTCGTACCCAATTAATTCATCTTTAAAAGACACTTTGAGTGAATCGAAGTCGATCGAGCCACCCATCTTTATACCCATTTTTTGAATATGCCAATGCTGTAACGCAAATGGGAAAGCGCCAAATGCTGCAACCGGCACATCGGCTTGCATCTGTCGCTGATACCAGGCACCCAAACCGGCTTTAGGATAAGCCTGACTTGACCAACTGACAATTCCCGCAAATTCACCCTTCAAAATTCGATCGGGTAAAGCATCATGTGCAACATCAAGGTAGACCGGCACGTATCCGTAATATTCCAAGATAGGTGCGACAAACCGATGAACCTGTGCAGTTTCCTGTTGCCCGTTAAATCGGCTATCGAACAACATCATGACTTTTCTGGGTACGACTTCCATTAATCCAACACCAACGTAATCCAGAGAAGGTGTTGATATCCAGGGGGTAAAACCAAAAGATGCGATTGTACGAGCAAGTTCCCGAGCCTCATCTCGTCGCTCTGGAGGTAAATACTCTATTGCGATGACATCCAGCCCATGATTTTCGTGAGCATCTTGCAGCTTACCCATCAACCATTCACGATCGGCCGAGGGCACTGGAACGTATTGTTGTTTGGCGTTGTTCCAGGAGGCGTATAAAGACTCCGCAGCAACCGCCTCTAAAAACTGGCCGGCAGTATCGAGAATTTCGAAGCCACGATTCGAAATTAAGCGCATACCAGGATAGCGCTGCGCGATTCGTTCCACGATGCTCGCCAATGCCTGTGTTTGAACTGCACGTTGCGCATCCGTTTTGGCAAATAAGTGAAAGCTGTCCATGGTATCCAGGAATAAGCCACGGTATCCTGCGTTGTATAGGGCATCTACACGCTGTAATAGAAACGCAACCCACTCAGGGTTGGTCAAATCCAGAACTTTACTATTCCAGGACGTATTCTCCCCCAATACCCAACTGTCACTAATTCTTTTACTATATGAGCGAGACGGTCCTACTTCACCCACACTTAAATACGCGTAAGCCGATGCACCATGCTGGGTTAAATCGGCAAGTTCCTCGCGGCTGATATTGTCTGGTTCCAGTACGATTCGATCGAACTGAGACAGCTCATCAACCGGTGGTGTGGCACCGTAGTAGATCGCTACGGATTTACCGAGCACATCGGCATTCAGCACCTGAGTCTGACCAACGCTAGACACTATTGAACCGTTTGATTTAACAGCGCTGGTTGTTGACACAAGTGGTATTTCACCACCGCTCTGGCTTAACGCAGCGCTTGCCACATTGATCGCATCCAATTTTGATGCAACGGTGTTTTCTCTTAGCTCCATTTCATCAATCAGTTTCTTGATGGCATCGTCCGCCGCGCTTGTCAGGGTTGATGTGCTGCGTGATTTGCCTACTGATTTACCGCTCCAGCTGGTCGTGTCATTGTGTAAATCCATTACGGACAACTCCACATTCACAGAATGGGAATCGCCTTTCTCATCTGATGGATGCCAATGTCGAACTAAGACACTAACCGCATAGCGCATACCCGCGTTACGAGCCGTTTCGATCACTATTGGGCCTGTACCTTGCGAAATGCGTGAAACGCTTTTCACGCCACGTCTGCGCAAATGCGTTTCCACCAAGGCCCGTGTTCCGTCTACTACCGATGTGGTATTCGAGACGCTTTGAATTGGCAGCAAAACCCACGGTTCGGACAAAGACATCACCGAGCGTTGCGAATGAGATACCGATGCGCACGCCGATATCAACAATAAACAAAGCATCATCGGTAATTTAGCAATCCAGGATAAACTGGCGAGCCAATGATATGTGAGAGCGTCTCTTTTGTTGGCAATTGAGTATACTTTGCAGAGTGTATTAATTAACATAGCGCTACCCTACATTTCTCCAACGTGGCGTTCGCGCATAAATGTGCGAAACTCGATGTTGTCCATTTCACGCGATACCAATAAAATTCCTACGAATGCGGTTAATGTCATCGATAGGCCAAAACCGTAGCCATAATATGTAGGTCCCAGTTTTATGGTAATTAGCGTAAACACGGTATTACTTAACAGCATTGTTGCGGTTAAAATGAGTGCATCACGCAACTTATCCAGGTAAAACGCAACATTAAGTACAGCGAGCATCAGCACTTGCGCAGCCACACCCACAAGATCGATGTAGTAAAGATGCACAAATTTTTCTGATATACCGAGCCACTGCACGATCTTTGGCCCCATTAAGTAAAGCACAAGCACCGTGATTCCCTGTACCCGAAGAATTTGATACAGACCTTCGCGCACAGCGACAACCATTTCATTGCCTAGCTTTTCGATTTCTGTGAGGCTGGCATGACCCCTTACCGCACTAAAAAAGCCTTCGTAAGCTTCGGCAAAATCCGTTTCTATACGCAGTAGGAATACAGCCATCCCTGGAATAATGCTTAGGTAAGCTAAAAATATTGGCAGATCGTAAATAACCGAACTACGCAGCGGACCAATGATGGCTTCAGATGTTCCAGGGTATAACCAGAATATGAGTTTATCGGCCCAAATACCAAGGTTATAAAAGAAGCCAATAAAAATCAGAATAGGAAAAATTTGTTTCCGCTGAACAAAATCAATTTTAACGTTATCCACAAACGGGTACTCTGGTATAACGACTGCCAGCATCATGAATAGCAATAAGCCATGCCCGGCAAGCAGCCCGCATAGCAAGCCTGTGAGGCCATATGGCAGCAGCAGAATGGATAACACAACCGTTGCCGAATACCCTGCAGCAAAGGCATATAGTATGAGTTTAAAACGCTTTAAGCCGGCGACAAAGATCACCACAATCCATATATTGGATAAGGTAACAAAGTTACTTATCATAAGCACTTCGTACGCAAAAGATTCACTAAAGAGCGTGAGTGCGAGCAAGACCCCTATTACAAGACTACACAGGGTAGTAAGCAACAAAGCACCAAACAGATTCGGATTAATTATATGATCCTTACCCTCGAACAATCGGTCAGCTATGAATCGTGTAAAGACCAGTTGCAGTAAGCCAGTTAAAATCAGCGATGCACCCATTATCCAGGTAACCGATGTTGTAAACTGCTTGACTTCGTGGCCACCTACTTTCTGCGATACTGCCACTATTCCGATTAGCATTACACCTAAAATGGATAACACCCAGGGGCCTGCACTGATTAAACCAGCAAACCCATAGGCCTTCATGGTTCCTGTAAAGGAATCATCATCAAGATATTTTCGCAGTTCGAACCCTATGCCAGCCATAATCTAAGACGCCTTTCTATACTGCGCAGACATTGACATCTGATTTTGGTAGATCGAGTAGTAACGGCTGATCATGTCCTTTTCATCGTAGTACGTCTCGACACGCTTTATTGCAGCATCACTGGTTCTCTCCCATGCTTGCTGATCAAGCAATAGCTCTAATGCGGCTTCGGCAAAGGCAGATGGATTAGCTATCGGTACAACCGCACCGGAACGACCAATAGCTTTATCTTCTTCAGTAACGCCGTACACCAATTCACTACAACTACCCACATCCGTTGACACTGCCGGAATACCTGCCGCATAGCCTTCGAGCATGACCAGTGGTTGGCCTTCTGAAACCGATGTCAACACCGACAAACCAACTTGCGGAAAAATTTCAGCTGGGGACTGAAAGCCCAGAAACTTAACAGCCTCTTTTAGATCAAGGCTCTCCACCAATTTCTCGCATTCATCCATGTAAGCCGGATCTTCATCCTGAGGACCAACTAGCCAACCTTGCGCTGTTGGAACCTTAGCGCGCACTATTCGCATTGCCCGAATAAAATTCTTAATATCTTTTATGGGTACGATACGGCCAATCAAGGCCAGTACCGGCGGC
>CAYSZH010000072.1:0-21193 GCA_964435305.1 uncultured Granulosicoccaceae bacterium | reverse complement strand
CAACGGTGCCCATCTCCACTTGAGGGATGCGCACCGTTGTCAGTGATTGCCGCTCAACGATTTCAGTTTCAAATTCGATACTGGCTGCTTGTGCGTCTTCACTAAGCTGCTTTAGTAGGAGTATGGCAGCGGCCCTGCCCATCTCCACTTGAGGGATGCGCACCGTTGTCAGTGACGGAGAAACAACACTGGCTAGATTCATGTCATCAAACCCTGTGATCGAAACAGCATGGGGTATCTGTATGCCCTTTTCTTGGGCACGCAATACAGCGCCAGTGGCCAAGACATCATTGCCGCAAATGATGGCTGTAGGCTTTTCATGTCCGGACATGAATTGCTCAAAGGCATCTGCTCCACCACTCAAAGAATACTCAGATTCTATAAGGCCTGTGAGCTTGGCGCCTTTTCCAAAAAATTCAATAGCGCTTTTTACACCCTCAATGCGCTGCCCGGCGCGATCATTGTCTTTCGACTGACCGCCAATCATGGCGATCTTGCGGTGTCCCAGTTCCAGCACCCGAACGGCCATTTGATAGGCGGCCTTTTTATTATCGAACCCTGCAAAGATGCGGTTAGGATCTGGCTTGTAAAACCAGGTAATGACATACGGTATTTTTCGTAACTTTAAAAATTTTGATGACTCACGTGTGCGGGATGCACCAATTAGTAAAAGACCATCAGCTCCATGGGCCATCAGGGATTTGATTTGTTGGAGTTCTGTTTTGGTATCGTAACTGGTCGTCGCAACCAAGAGCGTCACACCCGCCTTCGCAAGCTCCTCTTGAAACGCTTGAAGCCCGCTGGCAAACATCGCATTGACCATAGTAGGAATGATCGCCCCTACCGTGTTGCTTCTATTCGATGCCAGTGCTCGGCCACCATGGTTGGGCGTGTAACCCATTTCTTTAATGAGGGCTTGAATGCGCTCGCGAGTCCCTTTCGCAACCTTATCCGGCCGGCTGATGGTTCGCGAAATTGTAGAAGCGGACACATCGGCAGCCTGTGCAACATCATCAAGCGTTGGGTAATCCGTTTTTTTCTTCATTGAATAACCTCGGCGGTGAAATCGGCCATCTGTTCGAAAATACACCGAAGCATTATTGGGCACATTGTCTCGAATTCAGCTTATTATAATGCAAGCGCTTGCATAATTCGACGTAAACTTTTACAGTATCGGACAATGGCAATAAAAAGTTAAAAATCAGCCGATTTTTATCAATAACCGGAAAAGCTGTGAGTAGAAATTACCTTAAAAAAGCGCTAAAAACATCAATATCTGATGCATCTGATGTACGCGACACCGTACAGGGCATTTTGAATGAGATCGAAGCTGGTGGTGATGAGGCTGCGTTGCAATATGCCAAGAAATTCGATCAATTTGAAGGCAATGTAATACTGACAGACGATGAAATAAGCGCGGCGATTGCATTGGTTCCGCAAAAATTAAAAGACGATATTAGTTTTGCGCATGACAATGTCAGGCGCTTTGCGGAAGTGCAGAAATCGACCATGCAGAACGTGGAGCTTGAGGCCTCGCCAGGGTTTACATTAGGGCAAAAAACAATCCCTTGTCGCGCTGTAGGTTGCTATGTTCCCGGTGGGCGTTATAGCCATATCGCCAGTGCGATAATGACGGTTACAACAGCCAAAGTGGCGGGTTGCCATCATATCGTTGCATGCTCCCCACCGCGCGGCAATGAAGGCATTGCGCCTGCGATTATATATGCGGCGCATCTGTGTGGCGCTGATAAAATTTTGGCAATGGGTGGAGTTCAGGGAATTGCAGCGATGACATTCGGCCTGTTTGGCCTGCCCAAAGCGGATATTTTGGTCGGCCCTGGCAACCAGTTTGTTGCCGAAGCAAAACGAATCCTGTTTGGCCGTGTTGGCATCGATATGATTGCTGGGCCCACTGACAGTTTAATACTGGCTGATTCATCAGCCGATCCACTTATCGTAGCATCCGACTTGGTCGGGCAAGCCGAACATGGATACAACTCACCTGTATGGCTAGTGACAGACGACACAGTGCTTGCAGCAAAAGTGATGGATCTGGTACCTGGCCTGATCGAAGACCTCCCTGAGGTTAATCGAGACAATGCTGCTGCCGCCTGGCGAGACTACGCTGAAGTTATTGTCTGTAGTGATAGAGAGGAAATGGCTGCAACATCCGACGACTACGCTCCAGAGCATTTAACAGTGCAGGCAGAAGATCTGCCATGGTGGCTGGAGCGTTTGCAATGCTATGGGTCTTTATTCTTAGGTGAGGAAACCACGGTGGCTTATGGAGACAAAGCCTCTGGCACTAACCATGTGTTACCAACGTCATCATCGGCGAAATACACAGGTGGTTTATCAGTGCATAAATACATGAAGGTGGTGACCTGGCAGCAGGCAACGCGAGAAGGGTCGCGCGCGGTTGCAGGTGCAACTGCCCGTATTTCACGCCTTGAAGGTATGGAAGGTCATGCCCGTACGGCCGATGTTCGCTTAAAAAAGTATTTCCCGGACGAAGATTTCGATCTGAGCGTCTAGTAACGGTTTGGTCGTGTGATATTGGGTTACACACGTAACCCTTAATTATATTGAAAGTGAACACACACAATAGGAGTAAGTTTTAGTGTCTGTGAGTGAAAAAATCGTTTCCGATTTGGTCGCGAATAACGTGAATTTTGTCACGACAGTACCGTGCAAACAGCTAGCCGGTGTGATTGATGCTATTGAGGCACATGACGACATTTATCATATCCCTTCGAATAAAGAAGATGAAGGGATGGGCTTGTGTGCCGGCGCATTTATGGGCGGGAAAAAACCTGCCATCATCATGCAAAACACGGCAATTGGCGTCACGATAAATACCTTGGTGACGTTGACGCAATATTATCGAATGCCGTTACCGATGCTCATCAGTTACCGCGGTGAACTGGGTGAACCTGTAGCCTGTCAGGTAGAAATGGCGGTACACACAAAAGCCTTACTCGCACAGCTTAATATTCCGACTTATCATTTTCATAAAGAAGAGGATGCCGAGGAATTAGACGCTATTCTAAAACACACCTTTATGTGTAATAAGCCTGTCGCAATACTGACAGATGCAAGTTTTTGGCAGGGGTATTAATCATGATTCGATCTGAAGTAATAAAAGACATCGCACCGATTATTTCTGACCAGCTGGTGGTCTGCAACATCGGGCTGCCGAGCCAAGAACTCCATTTGACAGACGATCAGCCAAGCAATTTTTATATGTTGGGAACAATGGGGCTGTCATCCTCTATTGGGCTTGGCCTGGCCTTAGCACAGAACAAGAAAGTGATTTCTATCGACGGTGATGGTTCGGTGTTAACTAATTTTGGAACCCTGCCAACGATTGCTAATAACGTTGCGCATAACTACATATTATTGATCATCGACAATGGCAGTTACGGATCTACCGGCGATCAACCCACCTATGCTGGCGGGAAAACATCGTTAACCGCTGTGGCAAAAGCCTGTGGTTGTGAAAACGTAATCGAGTGCAAAGCCGAAGACACAGCGAAGGTACTAAAAGAGGCGATAGAAGGCGACAAGATGACAATCATTGTTTGCAAGTGTGAGTCTGGAAATATCAAAGTCCCAGTGATCACTATGGACCCTGTCGTTATCCGCAATCGATTTATGGAGGCAGTCGCATCATAGAATTGGCCTCTTTGTTCGGCGCACAGCAAATTCACTGTACCGCTGATGCCAGGCGAATAGCGCAAAAACGGTTGCCGTGGCTGATTTTCGACTACATAGATGGTGCTGCGGGTGATGGGTATGGTGAAGCGCTGAATCGGTCAGTATTAAGAGAAATTCGCCTTCGACCTTCTGTTTTGGTTAACGTTAAAGCGCGAGATCTAAGCGTTAGCGTTTTCGATCACCAATCGGGTAGGCCGTTCGGTGTTAGCCCTATGGGTATGTGTAACCTGACCACACCGGGTGCTGATTTAATGCTTGCCAGGTTGGCTGCTCGTTTTAGATCACCGGTTGGTGTATCCACGGTTGCGTCCACAAGCTTAGAAAAAATGATTGAAGTTGCAGAGGGTCATGCCTGGTTTCAGTTGTATTTCAGTGGCGATGGAAGCACGGCCGATTCGCTTATCGATCGAGCAACGGCTGCTGGGTATCGCACACTTGTATTTACGCTGGATGTACCGGAGGTGGGACGACGGCCACGGGAGCTTCGCCGGGGTTTTAAAATGCCCTTTAAAATCGGGCCATCCCAATTTGTTGATTTTGCCGCTCATCCTCGATGGTCGATAACAAACCTTGTTAAGGGTCGTCCAGAGATGGCCAACTTTGGTGGTGAGAACGGTGAATTTGATCGAACGGAAACGCGCGCAAAAGCCGACTGGAGCGATCTAAAAAAGATAAGAGATCGATGGAAGGGAAACCTTGTTGTGAAAGGTGTTCTAAATGAAATGGATGCTGTTCGTTTAAAAGAGGCTGGTGTTGATGCGATACAGGTATCGAGTCATGGCGGACGCCAGTTAGATAGCGCCCCACCGGCCATCGAGGCGCTGCGCAAAATTCGCTTGGCCCTGGGTCCTGAATTTCCGCTGTTTTATGATTCTGGTGTGCGTTCTGGTGAGGATGTCATTAAAGCCTACGCATTGGGTGCAAATTATGTTTTTCTTGGGCGCTGCCTGTTATTTGGTTTGGCAGCCCGTGGAGAACAGGGCCTGCATGCTGTCTGGAATGCGCTATCGGAAGAGGCCAGTATTACGATGGCTCAATTGGGGTTAACCTCATTGACAGGGTCATTAGATAATCTTCTTTGGGAAGACCATGATCGGCCAGCGCTCGATGTTACTTCCCCCTAAATTTAAATTTTGAAGTAATGCATGTTTGATTTAACAGGAAAAGTGGCCCTTGTCACCGGTGCTACCTCTGGCATTGGCCAGCGGCAAGCGATTGCACTATCCAAAGCTGGCGCAAAAGTTGTTGTGTTGGGCAGACGAGCAGATCGTTTGGAAGAGACGGTTACGACACTGACGCAATCGGGTGGCCAGGCTGCGGCGCTGTGTGCTGAGCTGTCAGCGGGTGAGCAAATAAGTGAAATTGCAGACCAGGCCAGAGGTTTTTTTGGGTCCATCGATATCCTGTTTAATACCGCAGGCGTCAATTTGCGCGAACACGCCGATGATGTGTCAATGGACACATGGCGGCAGACACTGGACCTTAACCTGGCAATTCCGTTCTTTTTAGCTCAGCAACTTGTGCCGGAAATGCAGCAGAAAAAGTGGGGACGCATCATCAATATCGCGTCATTGCAATCGACACGTGCCTTTGCTAATGGTTTAGCATATGGGGCATCAAAGGGTGGTATCAGTCAGCTGACCCGCGCGATGGCAGAAGCGTGGTCTGGTGATGGCGTAAATTGCAATGCGATTGCGCCAGGCTTTTTCCCCACAGAACTGACCGCGCCGGTATTCGAAGATGAAGCCATGTCTGAGCGCTTCGCCAACTGTACCGCAATCGGTCGAAACGGAAAATTGGAAGATCTAGATGGCATCACAGTTTTTCTCGCGTCAGGTGCCTCTGATTACATTACCGGTCAAACCATCGCTGTTGATGGCGGTTTTACGGCCAAGTAAATAACCATGAATGCGATTACTGGGTATCACAAAGAGATCACATAAACCTTGGACCACTTCTTCTTCAAATAGGTAGGAAAGAGGAAGTGCTCTATACGTATATAGAACTGAACAACATCAGGAATTAGAAACATGAAAATGACCACCGAAGAAGCGTTTGTAAAAGTATTGCAAATGCACGGCATCGAACACGCTTTTGGCATCATCGGTTCTGCCATGATGCCCATCTCGGATCTTTTCCCGGCAGCAGGCATTAAGTTTTGGGATTGTGCACACGAATGCAATGCCGGAATGAGTGCTGATGGTTACACGCGTGCCAGCGGTAAAATGTGTATGGCGATCGCACAGAATGGCCCCGGTATTACAAACTTTGTCACACCAGTTAAAACTGCTTACTGGAATCACACACCCATGCTGTTGGTAACACCGCAGGCAGCTAACAAGACAATAGGCCAGGGCGGGTTTCAGGAAATACAGCAAATGGCTTTGTTTGAAGACATGGTGGCGTATCAGGAAGAAGTGCGAGACCCAAGCCGCGTGGCAGAAGTGTTAAATCGCGTAATCGAACAAGCTCACCGGCTTTCAGGTCCTGCACAAATCAATATACCCAGAGACTATTGGACCCAGGTAATTGATATTGAGTTGCCACGTACCATTGCCATTGAACGACCACGCGGCGGTGAATCAGCGATTGCGGAAGCTGCAAAACTACTCAGCGATGCTAAGTTCCCTGTGCTGTTAAATGGGGCAGGTGTCGTTTTATCTGGTGGCATTGAGGCATCCAAACAATTGGCGGAAAAACTGGATGCGCCTGTCTGTTGTAACTATCAACATAATGATGCCTTCACTGGATCACATCCACTTGCGGCTGGACCACTTGGCTACAACGGTTCTAAGGCTGCAATGGAATTGATCGCAAAGGCAGATGTAGTGTTAGCACTGGGTACGCGGCTAAATCCGTTTTCCACCTTGCCCGGTTACGGCATTGATTACTGGCCAAAAGAGGCTCGTCTTATTCAGGTGGACATCAATGCGGATCGCATCGGATTGACTAAAAAAGTCGATGTCGCAATCCAGGGAGATGCTAAACGTGTGGCTGAGCAAATTCTGGAATCGCTCGCCAGCAATGCTGCGGATAGTGGCCGTGCAGATCGTAAAGCACTCATTGAGCAAACCAAAGCGCGCTGGGCGCAGGAACTGGTTTCCATGGAACACGAAGATGACGACCCGGGTACTAACTGGAACGAAAGGGCGCGTGGTCGTGAGCCGAAGCGTATGTCTCCACGAAATGCCTGGCTGGCAATAAGAGACGTTCTGCCAGAGAACGCCATCATCTCCAGCGATATCGGTAATAACTGTGCCATAGGCAATGCCTATCCCATGTTTGAACAAGGCCGCAAGTATTTGGCGCCAGGTCTGTTTGGTCCTTGTGGCTACGGTTTTCCAGCCATTCTTGGCGCTAAAATCGGTTGCCCGGATGTGCCTGTTATCGGCTTTGCCGGTGATGGTGCATTTGGCATTTCAATGAATGAAATGACAGCTTGTGGTCGCAATGATTGGCCACCGATCACCATGGTTATTTTCCGTAATTATCAGTGGGGTGCAGAAAAGCGCAACACGACCCTATGGTATAGCGACAATTTTGTGGGCACCGAACTTAATCAAGGCGTCGAGTACGCCAAGATTGCCGACGCTTGTGGTGTAAAAGGTGTCAAAGTTAGCTCGATGGATGAGCTGACAGAAGCGTTGCAAGTCGCCGTCAAAGAGCAAATGAACGACAACGTCACCACATTTTTGGAAGTGGTATTGAATCAGGAATTGGGCGAGCCGTTCCGACGCGATGCAATGAAAACTCCGGTACAGGTTGCCGGTATTGATGCCTCTGATATGCGTCCACAGCAACCCATTTTATAAACTGGCGAGCAAGACGCAATTTTTGATTGTTGTAGTTTTTTGTTGAAAATGTGACGATAAAACCGCAGCCTGTTACCAATACAGGCTGCGGGAAAACCAGGGCCTGCTACATTTCCAATGTTGCGATTCGTTGACCTAGCTCCGTTAGGTTGGTAAGCCGATCGACCAGGCCTGTTCTCGGTGAGTATCCACGATCAAGGCTCATAAAGGTATCAATTTGCAGTTCAAGCCGATCGATCGTGTTCGTTGATTCAATAGCGGTACAAATTCGATTGCCAATTTCCCGCACATCGGTACTTTCTTCTGCTGGATTAATTTTAGCGATTTTTAAATTTACGATAAGACGATTGGGGTAAGTGTCCAGGCGGCCCTTGATAAGGTTAATACTCTCAGTCAGCGATGATTCACTCGGAATTTGCACAACGATTCCGTTCAATAGTAATTGAGGATCACGTCTTTTTTGCCACTCTATAACGGTGTCGAGTTCGTTAAGTGGGAAGCCCGAGCTTACCGTGTGAGTAAACGGTTTGGATCTATCGGTGTTCTTCGCACCTGATGCAGCAAAGCCGAGATGAACTGGCACGCTTACAACGCTTCTGTTATCGGGTATTTTCCAATGGGCTACATCGTTTGGGAGAATATACTCAACAGCATCAATCGCATGCTCGATGCCAGAAATAGCAGCTGGCAACTTAGACCAGGCATTCTGTAAACAAATAATTGTGAAGCTAAACCCAAGGCTGATGATATCTTCAACGCGCTTGCGGCTTACGTCATCAATTAAATCTTGCATGGGGATACGAAGCTTGTTGATACCCATTTGCATTAGTCGTAGGACCGTGTAATCGTTTCTCACCCGCTTGCGTGTGAATTCCTCCATCGGTCCGTTGAAGGGTAAATCGATCGATTCGTGCCATGGGTGCCGCATACTGACAGTGATGTTTTTTGTCGAAGGCTTTACAGCAGTAAGTTCTGGGGTTTTGGCATCGTTACTTTCCAGCCCTTGTCCGCCGGTACTGATTAGTCTGACCTGGCAGTTATCGGGATAGACGTCCACCATTGCGACGGAAAACTTTGCTTCGTCATCTCGCCCATATTCTGCAGCGGGTCCGGCCTTGAATAAGTCCGCATAGTCCTGACGCGTGAAGCTTGTTCCAGGCAATATAAAAAACTGAGTTCTATCGACTTGATTATAAAAGAAGTGATGCACATGGCCCGAAAAAACAATATCGACCGAACTGTTTCTGATTTTATTAAGTAATGTACTGCGGCCGGGTTCAGCAATATTGTCGTAATGTTCAGGCTCAAACTGATCATGAACAAACAAAGGATAATGCGAGAACAGAATAATTCGGAAATTATCGCTCTGGGTAAGTATCGATTCGAGCCACGCATTCTGTTCTGTTTCTGCATGTGATCCCGTGTTTATCAGCGAGGAATTAATTACAACGATACGAAGTTTTTCAACATCAAATGAATACCAATGCTCGCCAAACCATGACGAATAGCTAGCCATCGCCTCGGCATTTACTATCGCCGCTGGTGATCCTGGCATGGGTTTGTCTCCAACATCGTGATTGCCTGAAACGAAGTGAAGCTTTGGTTTAAGTGGTTCGAAGATACGCAGCGCCTCAGCACATGCAGGGTCATAAGAGGACATCGCCGGTAGTGGGTTTACCATGTCTCCCAGATGAATAACAAAATCGGGGTCTTGGGCCGCTAACAATTTGCATGCGAACCTGGCCCTGTCATTCGCTTTGTCGTTAACGGGGTAAGGTGATGATAAATCTCCTTCAGGTGAGCGTACATGTGTGTCGGTGATAATGCCAAACGACAGTGTTGGTGATTTTGCGGATTCAGATTTGGTAGTACGCATTAAGTTTGTAAGCTCAAATGTTCTGGCTTGGCAGCTAGTTGGAGATAAAAAAGGACACTAGCATAACACCTCGTGCATATTGCGCAAAAAAGCCCTGATGGTCACTATGTGCTTTCATATCATTGCATTTAGCTGTTTCAAAAACTGGTGGATGAAATTGTGTCGAGAACCAGTGCAGACGGTGCATACCTTGCGAACATGGACGGGTCTGGCGAATTCTTAAAATATATTGCCAATTCTGGTATTAACTCAGATATTTACTCGGGCACCCACTTACAAGCTGGTGAAGGGTTGATCAGTAAAGTGTGGGAGAAGGGTACGGCGGCCTTTGTTAATGATCTTGGCGATGGGCACTCTGACTTCACCTGGGCGCTACAGACTCAAGGTTCTGCCATAACGCTAGTGGTTGATGAAGATATCGTTTCTGTGCTGCAAATCGTATCCGAGTTGGGTTCTAGAGATCTTGCAAAAGAGATACCTTTGTTTGAACGCATTGTGGCTGTGGCCGCGATAACCGTTGCCAACACCCTCTTAATGGAATCAGCTGAAAAAACGCTGGTCAGATCACGGGCATTAGGCGCGGTCAGTCGAATATTTCGCACCGTGGATGGCGCTGCTGCTGCATGGGACGCCGTGTGTCAGGCCTTATTAAAGGCTGTGGGCGTCATTAGAGCGACGACTTATATACTTGACAAGACCGATTCAGATTTTTCTCGTGTTTGTTGGGGCATGGAAAACGGGGTTGTCGTTCAATATGAAACAGTGCCGGATGAAATATTGAGCGAATCGAACTCTGGCTGGTGTAGCAGGAGTGGAGAATCTGCATTAGGCGAACCTATCCATATTGGTGCCTATCAGCCACAGGTACACTGTTTAGACAATCTCGTGGTTGGAGTGGAAGCGTTAATACGTTGGGAAAATCCAACACGAGGTCTTGTGCCTCCTGGTGATTTCATACCACTTGCAGGGAACATGGGTCTTATCAATTCGATAGGTGCCTGGAGAACGAAACTGGTGAACAGTCACTTGTCAATACAATTCAACTTTTAGCTTCAGGCCTGGGTCTTGAAACGGTGGCTGAAGGGGGCGAGTCAATGGAGCAAAGAGAATCCATTAAGCGCTTGGGATGCGGTCTTATCCAAGGCTATTTTTATTCGCGTCCTGTGCCGGCGGGTCAGATCCCTTCCGTAGTGGAACAGATACAGTCTTGTTATCGAGAGGTAATTTCGAGTTCATCCAATGCGGCTTGATACCAACAAGACGGTGTCTTTTCAGCCACACCTGAACCCTTCATAACCATTAGTGGCCACCGCCTGACATTTTTTGCAATAGCTTGGGAAACCACCATTATAAGGTGTAAATACCTGCCCCTTGCCTTCGACGTGTGACTTGCGTGTACTAGTTGGAATTTCTCTAGAGAATGTACTACGTCGATTAGAATCGGGTGATTTGCCTTACCGCAAATCCCCCGATTCATTTTGCGCGCTATCTAGTTTTGATAAACCCAAAACGTTGTACCAATTAATGAATCGTCGGGTTGCATATAACCGGGCAGTTAATGATTGCGTTGGTCGGCACCAAACCTGCGATAAAGTTGTTTTCTAAACCGTTGTTAGGAAAGAAATTCTCGACAAGCCCTTGTTCGAAAAAGCCTGCAAGATCATCGATGTGGCAGTTCAGAACTGATGTTTCAACAAAATTTTTGAACAATCCTTTCCTTTAAATGTCAACAAATAGGTGTAGTCAGGTTGTAAATACGTCAGCCGTGGTTGAAGTATCCGAAGTAAAGTCGAGTCTTTTTATCGTCTTCTGTGGTTGTAATTTATTTAGTATTTTTTGTAAAATATTTCGGAAGTGGCGTCTTCGGGCGGCGCTGCTAAATGTGCATCAAGAAAGGTGTAAACCAAAAAAGCGCAAACATAAAAAGCGCAAACAATAAGTCGTTATAATAATTTAAGAGGAGCAGAATAATGAACAAACCCGTTGTAGCATTCAATGCTATCACCTTAGCAGCGATAAGTGCTGCTGCGATTGCCGCCAGCGATCAACCCGCCGTCTCGGATGAAATAATAACCCAGCAACGTGCTGTACTCGCCAGTGCAACAGATGGCAAGGGCTACGGCCCACAATCGCCTCGTGACATTGGTTCAGTTGTTGGTACTAACAACCGGGCATTTAGTACGGCGCCTGCAGTCACAGCAATGTCACTCTGTGATATTCACTTCCATGAAAATGCTGAACATAAAGGTGGTGAATTCTCCACTTATGCTGGTAACGGTGATGGTAAAGGGTATGGCACGGGTTTTAAGTACAGTAACAAACTAAGTGATGCCGAATTGGCACCCGTTGGAAAAAAGATAGGTGAAAGTGAGCATGGCGATCTAGAGCCTGGCGACACCATCGAAATACATTTTGTTCATTCCACAGCTCAAGCCACTTTAGGTCCCAGCCTTGGAACCTGCTTAAGCGATGCTATCGGAAATCCACAGCTGCGTGTCGAAGCCGTTGTAGCCGTACTCGTGTCTGATGGGGGTGCCGATTTTACTGAATTGGCTAAGATCCAAGACATCAATGGGTTAAACCAGGTGCCAAACCTTCCGAGTAATCTGGGTACTCCGGTTGTTTATGATGGTTCTACCACGGGTCCCAGTTATAACGAAAAAGGTTCGCCTTTTCAGGTAACGTGGAGTGTTCGTCCCAAGGTAGTCAAACTTGACATCGCCTCAGTCGATGCCTGGATGAGTGACAATCCCTTTGGTGAAGATCACGCCCACGGTGTGCGCAACCTGGTTATGAATCCAGACCTTTTATCAAAAATAAACTGATCGTAGTACTTGCAAGGGTGGGCGCATAGCCCGCCTTTGCAGCTTGAAGAGGACTGAATTCTCGCAATCGCTCTAAGATTCGTTAGTTGAAAAACTTGCGCGATCGATATTGAGTTTCAGAATTTTATCGTTTAGCGTTCTGCGTGGAATTCCAAGTTGTTTGCAAACATCAGATATATTGCCTTTGCATTGGCTTAGTGCAAACTCAATCATTGAGCGTTCGAAAGACTGAACCTGCTCTAACAAATTTTCGCTTGGTGCCGTGTGCGTGTTCTCATTGAGAATGTCGGCTACTGATGCCGTTTGGAATAGCACAAAGCGTTCAGCGACATTTTCGAGTTCACGAACGTTTCCCGGCCAATGGTGGCTTTTTAGTACCGTAATATCGTTATTGGCAATATTCGGTGGTGTGCGTTCGTAAGTCAAAGCAGCTTTGTTAGCAAAATGCTTGAACAGTTGAATGACATCGTCTCCGCGATCACGCAGCGGCGGTATGATGAGTTCTATTGTATTAAGTCTAAAATAGAGTTCTCTTCTGAACTGTTGTTCTTCCAGGGCTTTTTGTAAGGTTTCGTTGGCAGCGCTAATTACTCTAACGTCAATGGCAAAATTTGCTGATTCACCAACATGCCGAATTTCACCGCTTTGCAAGACTCGTAATAGTTTCGCTTGCTTACTAACTGGCATATTCAGAATTTCATCAAGAAACAATGTGCCTCCGTTCGCAAGTGCAAGCTGACCAGTGCGGCCTTCATCTTCAGCAGTTCCGAACAAGTCCTCTTCAAGCCCGTCGGTTGGCAGCGTTCCGCAGTCAATCGCATGAAACGGCTTGCCTGAGCGTTTACCAAAGTCGTGCAGGCAATTTGCGATCACTTCCTTGCCAGTACCGGTTTCGCCACACAGCAGAATGTTAATGTCTATCTGCGCAAAGTTGGCGATGTCATCACGCAGTTGGCACATCGGTTTACTGTCGCCAATGAGTCTCTGATGCATACTAGAACCAGTATTAACCCGATGTTGCAGCATTCTGTTTTGCACTACTAGATGGCGTTTCTCTGTTGCTCGATTAATGGCGGTTAAGAGTCGTTCTGGCTCGAACGGTTTTTCAATGAAGTCATATGCGCCAAGTCGCATGGCCTTTACTGCACTGTCGATATCCCCGTGTCCTGTAATTAGAATAACTGGAATATCTTTATCTAGTTCCATTGTGCGATTTATGACATCCATTCCCGTGAAATTCTGCATCTTGAGATCAGTGACAACCACGCCGTGGAAGTTATTGTTTAGCGACTTAATTGCATCCTGGCCATTGTCGAAGGTGTCAACTTCGAACTCGTCCAAGGTCAGCCATTGCTCAATAGATTCACGCATGGAACGCTCATCATCTATCAAGACGACATGTTTACGATTACTATCGAACTGATTCATTTGTCTACGTTGGAATTCTGATACAAAGTGTCATAGCATAGTGCAGTGCTTGGGTCACTATATTTCGGGATAGGCATCATCGCCGTTCTAGTTAGTTTTTTTTAAAAAATGGGAGTAATAATTACTATCCCAATCAGCTAATGGGAGCCGTAAAGAGAATAAGGCGCCACCTTCAGCGTTGTTTTGTACGCGGATAACTCCGCCCATTTCCTGCACAATTCCGTACGAGATAGCCAGCCCCAGCCCGACCCCTTCTCCGGAGGGTTTTGTTGTAAAAAATGGGTCGAACAGATGCTGAATGGTATGGTGGTCCAACCCTTCTCCGTTGTCACTTACTCGCAGTACCACTTCATCGGTGTCGACAAAAAGATGCAATTTGATCTCTCGATTATTAGCGCGTAATTTGGTAGCGTCTTTGGCGTTGCTTAAAAGATTAGAGATAACTTGTTCAAGGCGAATTGATGACCCTAATGTATATACAGGTGTATCTGGTAGATTTAGCACGATATTTACACTTTCTTCAATCAGTGTAGAGTTGAAAATATTCAAAACGCTATGTATGCATTCTTGCAAACATAGGCGATTACGGGAAACACCTGGTTTACGAGCAAATATTTTAAGTTCCGTGGTAATTGTGGCTAAGCGCTCAGTAAGGCTGTTGATCTCTTCCAGATTAGTCGCGACAGCATTGGTATCACCACGTCGAAGCAATAGTTTTGCACTGGCACCAAATGTTCTAATCGCCGCTAGTGGTTGATTAACTTCGTGCACAATCGCAGCCGACATTTGCCCCAGTGCAGCCAGCTTACCGGCCTGCATAAGTTCTGCCTGCGTGGTCTCCAGTTCATGCTGGGCTTGTTTGCGCTCAGCTATTTCGGTTTCGAGTTGCTGGTTTAATTGTCTCATGTTCTCAGCGTCTCGCGCAGCTTCGCGCAGTTTGTTTTTTCGGATATTTTCGCGTCGGTACAAATACAAGACAGCACTTAAGCCAAGTAACAACAAAGACGCAAGACCCGCCAACCAGGTAGCCGTGTTTACACGCTGACTCGACTCCAGATGCCATAATCTCCAACCCCGTTCGGGTAATAGTGTTTGACTGACAAGGTAATGTGTTCCATCTAAGCGAATTGAATCGGATGTGATATCTATATTTGGTTTTAATGGAGCAAGATCTTTTCCTGCATATTTATTTTCATCACGTAATGTAGATAGGTTATCAGGCAGTTCGTTGGAGAGTGTTCGAAATCGCCACAACTGTGAACTGGCAAGCACAGATACATCTTGCTCATCGAACAGAATTAGATTATCCCCACCTTCGGCCCACTGCGCCTGCAATGATTCAAGCTCGGTTTTAACCACGACGATACCGATGACGCCTGTATTTCCCATTACGGGTTGTGCGAAGTAATATCCGGCTTCATTTGTGCTTGTTCCAATAGCAAAGTATTTTGCTTCTCTACCGTTAATACTGTCTTTGAAATAAGGTCGGTATGAGAAACTTTTGTTGACAAGGGATGTTTCGAGCCGCCAGTTGCTCGAAGCTATCGTGTTGCCGAATACATCGATTACATAAAACAAACTTGCGTTAGCCGCCTTCGCGATTGATTCCAGGTAGAAATTTGTTGCTGCTGAAGATGCAGCCACTTTTTCGTAGTCGCGTTTGTATGCAGTTTCTAATAAGGCAATGACATCTTTATCGCGAGCAGCGCTGATTGGTAAGTGACGCAGTCGCTCAATAGTGTTATTGATGGATTGTTTATGCGTCGCGAGCAGTCTTTGCGAATCGTCGCGAATTTGTCGTTCCACGAATTCACGGCTGGACAGCATTATCCCGAGCAACAGAAAAGTCAGTAACACCGCGATAGTAATTAACGTAATAGGCGAATATGCAGGTTCAACGGCATTTTTTTCCGCGTTTGCCGCTGTGTTTATTTGTTCCGGTAAGTCCATAAAGAGTTAGTTTTCGAGCCAATGTTGCTATATAAAGAGGCAATTATGGCGCTATTTCACAGTGGGCAAATATCCGCCCGATATCATTCGCGCCAAGGCAACTATCCGCCGACGCGCTGTTGACTTATTAGCATACACTTCTTCGCTGTCAGAGTATGGGTACCACGTACCTCATTGACCAACTGTCTTAATATTCTTTGGAGGAAATCATAAATGAAATTTCAAGCAAAGCTTCTTGCTTTAGCCGTTGTAACGCTAGGCGCATCTGGGATGGCGCACGCCAGTTGTGAAGAGGGTGAAGTGGTAATCAAATTCAGCCATGTCACCAATACCGACAAACATCCAAAAGGGATCGCCGCAACCTTGCTGGAGCAGCGTGTTAATGATGAAATGAACGGTAAAGCGTGCATGGAAGTGTTCCCTAATTCCACGCTATACAACGACGATAAAGTGCTTGAGGCAATTCTTCTTGGCGATGTTCATTTAGCGGCCCCTTCGCTATCAAAATTTGAAAAATTCACTAAACAGTTTCGATTGTTTGATTTGCCCTTCATGTTTAAGGATATTGCAGCGGTAGATGCTTTCCAAGCATCTGAAGCAGGCGAGAAGATGAAATCGTCTATGGCTAAACGTGGCCTGATGGGTCTTGAATTCTGGCACAACGGTATGAAGCAGCTTTCTGCGAACAAGCCATTGGTTATGCCTGGTGATGCGGCTGGACTTAAGTTCCGGGTACAGGCATCAGATGTCTTGGTAGCGCAGTTTGAAGCATTAGAAGCAAGCCCGCAGAAGATGGCTTTCAGCGAAGTTTATGGTGCGCTGCAGACCAAGGTTGTCGATGGACAGGAAAATACCTGGTCTAATATTTATGGTAAGAAATTCTTTGAGGTTCAAGACGGTGTAACTACGACTAATCACGGCATTATTGACTATCTGGTCGTCACATCCACGGAATGGCTTGATGGGCTTGATGCAGATGTTAAAGGCCAATTTCTCACGATTTTAAATGAAGTCACCGTGTTGAGAAATGCTGAAGCCACCGCAGTAAATGAAGCAAATCGGCAGGAAATCATTACGGCTGGAGGCGTTATCCGTGAGCTTTCTGATGAGCAAAGGCAAGCCTGGGTGGAGGCGCTGAAGCCTGTTTGGGAAAAGTTTGAAGGCGATGTGGGCGCAGAGGCTATTGACGCTGCTCAAAGCTTTAACTAGACCCGCACAGTAAACTTAACTCTAGTGGAAGTGCAGGCGTGTTCGCAATGGGCACGCCTTTTACCATACCTATGCGTTAATTACCTCGCTGAATTGCACCCTTAGCCTTGAACGTTAGATTGTAGAACCGACAAAATCATGAGTACATCCAATGCCCACTTCTACTAAACCGTTGTCATCCGATAAATTTGAAGAAACTGTGATTGCTCTGTTATTGGGTGCGATGACATTGATTACCTTCGCGAATGTTGTGGCTCGCTCTCAGAATTCAAACATTTTATGGGCGCTTGAGGCGACGGTATATTTATTTGCCTGGATGGTATTGCTGGGTGCGTCGTACGGGGTTAAAAGAAATTTTCACATCGGCGTAGATGTAGTCGTACGTTTGTTGCCAAAAGGGATGAGGAAAATCGTTACGCTCATTGCGGTGTCGGCTTGCTTATTGTTTTGTCTACTGATGCTCAAAGGCAGTGTGGATTACTGGTGGGCGTTTGCAACGAAGCGCGCGTTCTTTGAGGTTAACGATATCCCAATGCCCGCAGCCTTACAGTTCCTGGCTGAATGGCTTAATGATGGGGAACATTATGAAAAAATTCCACGATTTATTCCGTATGCGGTTTTACCAATTAGTATGGCTTTGCTCACCTGGCGATTTTTTCAGGCAGGTATAAGAGTGTTTAGGAATGAACAGGAACTATTGATTGAAAGCCACGAAGCTGAAGGGATGGTTGAAGAGCACGCCGCTGCTGAAGAGCAGAAAAAATCGGCGCTGTAACACTGCTTTCATTTTAATGTTTTTCTGTTTCATCTGAATTTTTGAGGTCCGGGTAAATGCAGGTCGCAATTCTTTTCGCTTTCGTCATCGGCTTAATGTTGATCGGCGTGCCAATCGCTGTATCACTGGGTTTGTCCAGTGTTTTATTTCTTTTAATGTATTCCGATGGGTCACTGGCATCCATTGCGCAAACACTGTTTTCAGCGTTTGATGGGCACTACACATTACTGGCTATCCCGTTTTTCATATTAGCTTCTGGATTTATGTCTACAGGTGGCGTTGCTAAACGGATTATTCGATTCTCGATCGCTGTGGTGGGGCATGTGCGCGGTGGTTTAGCCATTGCATCTGTGTTTGCCTGCATGATGTTTGCCGCCTTGTCAGGTTCGTCACCAGCAACTGTAGTAGCGATTGGGACCATCGTTATAACGGGTATGCGACAAGTGGGTTATACGAAGGAGTTTGCTGCAGGCGTCATTTGTAGTGCAGGCACATTAGGCATTCTTATACCACCATCGATTGTCATGGTTGTCTATGCAGCGGCAACCGATGTGTCGGTAGGCCGGATGTTCCTGGCTGGCGTATTTCCAGGATTAATCGCTGGCGTCATGCTGATGATTGGTATCTATATTATGGCTCGCATCAAAGGCTTGCCATCGCAGCCATGGAAAGGCTGGAAAGAAGTATTTGAATCCGGCTTCTATGCATTGTGGGGATTGTTGCTCATCGTCATTATTTTAGGAGGTATATACGGCGGTATTTTCACACCCACCGAAGCCGCAGCTGTTGCTGCTGTTTATGCATTTTTTATCGCCAATTTTGTTTATCGAGATATGGGCCCACTGCACGTAGCCGATAACAAATCCAAATCATTGCTGACAAATCCACATGCACTACTCACCGTGTTCTTTCATCCGGATACACGGCGAGTCTTATTTGAAGCAGGTAAGCTTACGATAATGCTCATGTTTATCATTGCAAACGCCTTGATACTTAAGCATGTGCTGACAGAAGAGCAAATCCCTCAACATATTGCTGAGGCCATGTTGGCGGCCGGTTTAGGCCCAATCATGTTTCTTGTTGTAGTTAATATATTGCTTTTACTTGGCGGCCAGTTTATGGAACCTTCGGGTTTGCTGATCATCGTGGCGCCGCTGGTCTTTCCAATTGCAATTCAACTGGGAATTGATCCGATTCACCTGGGCATCATCATGGTCGTGAATATGGAAATTGGCATGATTACGCCGCCGGTAGGGTTGAATCTTTTTGTCACCGCTGGTGTTGCAAAGCTCTCAATTCTTAATGTCGTGAAGGCGGCACTTCCATTTGTCGCTATTTTGTTTATTTTTCTAATACTCGTAACCTATGTGCCAGCCATATCGACCTTTCTGCCCACAGCATTAATGGGGCCTGAAATCATTACCAATTAGAGCTTAGGGCTGTATTTGATTTATCTTTGTTTGATAGCAAATACAGCCCTTATCCTGCTTATAGAACCCTCTCACCTGCTGTAATAATGACCCTCAGTGTACTGGTGGATCCTTTTAACAGTCCGCTGTCTGATGTGATAGTAAAAGTTTCTCCCACATCGATAATTTGATTGTCGTCATCAAATTCGAAATCATGGCCCGTTGGAAAACCTTCACTGTCAAGTGCGAAAATGTACAAGGCTAATGCGCCAATTGGAGTACTCGCCCGATTCACCACCTGCACTTCGATTTCGTCATCTTCATTGATACTGTATGACACAGGTTCAAATAAGGAATCCACTAACGTCGTACCCGTACTGCCGCTCCAACGTGCCTGGCTGAAATCAATGCCAGTGACTTCTTCCAAAGGTGCACCTGTTGGGATCAAAGCGCCTGTATCAAACCGCGCATAAACCATGTCGCCTGGGCCAATACAGCGGTGAACGTACAAGAGGCCGCTGTCGGAATCGTTCAGGCTAGTTGAGCCCAAGGCGCGAGCGGAATATTCCATAACCTCGCCTTCGTGTTCAAAACTGCTTCCATCAGCAAGCCTTACCGTTATCCCAAAAACCGTACCGCACTGAACTTCTGCTGAGTTGTTTCTGATGACGAAAATGACGCCCGCATCTGGTGAAAAGAACGTGCCGAAAATAGGTTCGCGAAAGACAAATGCACCTTCAATACTGACCAGTGAAGTGTCGCTTAGGTTATTGAATTCTATTGCGCGTGGGAATTCAACAGTATCCATTTCGTTGAGACCAATGACGGGTCCGCTTAATCTTGCTGACGTATTGCTGTTGATATATAACGCGTTGTTATCGGGAGTGTCTGCCAGGTTTCGGGTGACTTCTAAAGGAACAAAAGGCTCTGCCGGCGTTTGTGTTGCAGGGTCGGGCGTCTGGCTTTCTGATGGAATTACACCACCTATTACGTTGCTTGGCATGCTTGGCATGTTGTCGACGTTTTCATCAGCGGCCGGGTCAGATCCGCCACCGCCGCCGCAAGCTGTAAGAAAGCCCGACAAGAAGATAGGAAAAAGAAGGGAATTCGTTTTAATTTTCATGGCTTGAGTTGTTAATTTGAAGTTATTATTTGGACGCCACGTAGGTGATAGCTGGGTATGTCGTTATAAATCATCTATCGCCCCACATTGGTGGCTAATGCGTGACGCAAATTACCTAATTGCTGCGCAAGGGCGCAACTGGCTTTAAGTCTAGGTTGGGTCGAACTTATTCGTTTATTAGGATGTATTAGCCGTGAAGTTGGGTCTGGCTAGTTCTTGTCAAAAAAATGAATACCCGAAGCCTGGATTCTTCTTCGCTGTGCGTTTGATTACGTGCCTGGATAGCGCTGGTAGAGATGAAGCTAGGCACAATGAGTGGATGCCATTGCTCGTAATGTGTTGGATGGATGAATAAATCGAATTTGTGCTTAAGGCGTCCATAGCTCGGTGTTCGGGTGAAACTGCGACCACGCGAACCAGAACGCCTGATGGCTGCCTATTTCTGTACTGGTGCTAGTAGAATCGCGTGCATCTATTGCTCTTATACCTCCGGCGCTTAGCTCCAACGAAACATTTTCGTACACAATTTTATCTCCCCGGGAAAGTACTAAAAATGCGCTACTTCTTTGAAAAGCAATGGGCTTGCCTGATGCTGTTATCGCGCCTATTACATCTTCATGTGCGGGCAGTCGCGGGTCAATGTCACCAACAGGGAAGATGGGGCCATTCGCATCGCGTTTGTTTCGAAAGTCTGGGTCGCGGCCCAATGCATACGCTTCCAGAAGTACGGTTGAATTCGGATGTGTGCGTTTCCAGGTACCCCAATCAGTTGTAATCACATTGGTTTGTTTAAGCGTAAGCTTCTGTTCCGCCAATGGGCCTGTTACCGCACGCCCGCGAAACGTATCGAAAATCGAATAGGTGTTCAGATCGTACATCACTTTATTGGAGCGGCTCAAAAGCCCGGAAGTTCGAAACACTGGCCGACTGATGCCCTCTGGTAATCTGTCCGTAAAATAGGCTTGTGCAGACCCGCAAAGAGAGCAGTACGGTATCCCCAAATCACGCCCTCCCAATGTATCGTTAACCAATTTGAACCTACCCAGCTTCGACGGACACCATTCTAAGC
>CAYSZH010000071.1:0-21571 GCA_964435305.1 uncultured Granulosicoccaceae bacterium | reverse complement strand
CTCTCAAGTTGTAGGGTGACACTACAATATCAGAATTCTCCATCCCCAGCATACTGGGGCAGTTTCTACCCCACGCCGATGCCACTAACCGGCAACAGCCGTCAGCACCGCGGCTAGAGCTGGATTTCGCGGGGTACGTGGATTTTTCACCTGCTTTATATCAACCCTCTACCTGATCAAGGTAGTCTCCATATCCTTCTGCCATCATGTCGTTTTTAGGGACAAAACGGAGACTGGCAGAGTTGATACAGTAGCGTAAACCGCCCTTGTCAGCAGGCCCATCTGGAAAAACATGCCCCAAATGGCTATCGCCATGTGCAGAGCGCACTTCCGTTCTAACCATGCCCATGGTTTCATCGTTAAGCTCGATAACATGTTCATGCACTAATGGCTTTGTAAAGCTAGGCCAACCACAGCCTGAATCAAATTTATCCGCAGATGCAAATAGCGGCTCACCTGAGACGATATCAACATAGATCCCAGGCGCTTTATTGTCGTTGTACTTACCGGTGAATGGACGCTCGGTACCGCTCAGCTGGGTAATTTGATAAGCCTCTGGGGATAGCTGATTAATGACTTTCTGTGACTTTGTGTATTTCATATCAAACTGCTCGTTTTTTCCAAAAGTTGCACCATCAATAGGTTACATCAAATACCCAGTCTGCCTCTAGGCAAAAAATTGAACTACCCAAGAGCAAAACTAACTTGAAATGAACCAACATGGTTTCTAATGATCAAAGCATCACATTATTTGCACATTTCATTTTTACACTGCATCTCACCAACTCGAACTTCATAAAAGGGAATATCCATGAACAAAGCCATAGAGACAGAAAACCCGGTTGATATCGAAGATTTAGAAATCGACTCGCGAGTTTATGATTTGTACGACAAATACTGCCACGGTTTTATGAGCAGAAGAGATTTCTTAAAGAAATGCAGCGCCATCACTGTTGCCGGCGTATCGGGCCTCACCATGGCTCAAGCGCTATTCCCACGCTATGCGCAAGCCCAAACGATCTCGTTCACTGATGAAAGAATCAAGGCCAATTATGTTGAATACGCTTCACCTGGTGGTAACTCTGGTGAAATGCGCGGCTATCTTGTCCAACCGACAACAGACGGCCCTCACCCAAGCATACTCGTGATCCACGAAAATCGTGGTCTTAACCCGTACGTAGAAGATGTTGCACGCCGTTTAGGTACAGCAGGCTTTCTGGCACTGGCACCTGATGCCTTGCATCCAGTTGGCGGCTACCCAGGCAATGATGATGATGGCAGAGCACTGCAAAAGAGTCTCGACAGAGCCAAAATCATGATTGATATGCATAACAGCGCCAAGTACGTTCAAAAACATGAAATGTCCAATGGTAATCTTGGCGCCGTCGGTTTTTGCTTTGGTGGCGGTGTCGTGAACTTCCTTGCAACCCAAATGGGCGATGATCTAAAAGCGGGTGTGCCATTTTATGGCAGCGCACCAGCATCAGACGCAGTCGCAAACATCACTGCGGCACTCATGATCCAGGCTGCAGAAAAAGATGATCGCATCAATGCACAATGGGTTGATTTTGAAGCAGCGCTTAAAAGTAACAACGTTGAGTACCAGCGTCATTTGTACCCAGACACTGGGCACGGGTTTCACAACAACTCAACAAAGCGCTATAACGAAGAAGCTGCCAATCTGGCCTGGGAAAGAACTACGGCGTTTTTTGGCGAGAAGCTTGCGTAGGTCATTTAGTATCTATTTTACTAGCATTGGATCGCCAACAAGGCTTGGCGATCCAATGCTTAAAACTGCATTAGGTATCAGCGTGTGCCTTTTGCAGCTTCAGTTTTTATTTGTGCACTACGTATAGACGACCCTATGCGTCTATACAGTTCAGTTGTTCAAGCATCCTGTGTATCGCGGTAACTGTCAATAACCAGCTCTTGCGCGCGCTCGCCTCGCACCACAACTTTGTGCGCACCGCGAATCCCAAAAACCGCTTCAACGGATATTCCGTCTTTATCAATTGCATAGTCCAATAAGTCTTCGGCGGACAGGGTTCGCCGACCTGCACGCTCAGTTAACTGAAAGTCCAGACCACCAACACCGTCAAAGGCACGATAGATAACCTCAGTGCACACCAATTTATCTGAACTGAAAAAATCGAAATCAAAGTTATACAGTTTGCCTTCGTGCAAAACGACCCGTTCAATTGCCGAAGCAATGTCATCAACCGGTATGTTGGGCCTTAACACCACAGCATTATCCACTGCCAGTGTTTCAGACAGAGGTCGAAAATGCACACCGTCTTTAAGCGCTTCCAGTACCACGTAATCACCGCTCCAGCGTGCCAGCCTGCCCGCATCAACCTCAATACCCATTCGGTCCCGCTCTGTATTGCTTCCTATATAAAGTGCTGCGTGGGGCCAAAAACCAGGCAAAAAGAGATTGGTTAAGGCGGTGTCGTGACGTGTTATCAACATATCACCTGGCTTTAGCAAAGCCGAAAAATCATTTTGAACAACTGGGGTAAGTCTTTTATCCAATGGCAGATTCATTTGTGCGGCAGCACGACCACAGCGCTCCATTACTTTCGACAGTGACCGGCTAAGTGCTACAACACTGCGCCGCCGCAGTGCATGACTTATATACATAAAAAGCTGCCGCACATGACTTCGCTTACTGGTATCCAACCAGGATTCAAACAAAGCTATATTACTTGCCAACTTCCCAAGCAAAACATCGTCCTTAAGCCTGATGAATTGATTACGATGCTTTTTCGCAGCTTTAACGGCCTCAAATAGACGCATTGCATCTACACTGTTAACGTAAGCTGAAAATATCAATGTGAACTGTTTACGTGGAATACGGTATTCAGCAAACTCTTCGTTAAGCTTTCTCTGCAAAATACTATGTGTTGCAACTTTTTGCAGTAATAAGCGATCGTTTCGAATAACAAGGCATGCTGCACAATACCCAATTACAAAGAGCCGCCAGTATTCTTGGTCGGATAGAGTAAGCTGTTTTTTCCCAGCGGCAGCCAATGCATCATCGATAACTTCCCACAGCCCTTGACGGATACTTAAAAAACGTGCAAACCAATAGGCAATTGCTTCGTTGTCATGGGGGCGAACAATTTTGTCGCTGACTATTCTGGCAATGAATTCAGGTGAAGGCGCATCTCTTTCAATATGATCAGACGCTTCCCACAGCGAATAAACCGAATTGATAAGACGTCTCATTTAGTACACTCTACATACAACATCACTCTATTATGCTGATCATCTCTGCGTAGTGATTGCTTGTAGTGGTGCCACAGACAAACGACCAGCCACCGCATGCTTTTCAATTAGCGATTCCACAACACCTTCTCGAATTGAACGCTGCACAAAATCAAATAAGAACCGCTCGGCTTCTGGCTTACCTGGCTGGCAACCGATCGATTGCTGTACAGCTGTGAAGCTCTCCGTCAGTAAGTGGGATCCTGGCAAAGCCTCATGATCTTTTGTAAGCCTCGGTCGAAGCCCAGCCAACACCTCGTGTTTCTCTCGTACAAATACATCAAATGATTCATCTTGATTCGCTGTTTGAATCACGGTAGCGTGGCGTAAGTTGTCGCTTAACCAAAGTTCGTAAGCTGCACGGGCTATCGCCACAATTTTAATTCCTGGCTTGTCAATGTCTTCTATAGATCGGATTGAACTCTCTGGTGGTAAAAGGTAGGTCGCCTGAATTTCGCAATACGCTGGAGAAAAAGAAATGGTTTTGGCACGTTCTGGTTCGGCGGCGATGTTTGCAATGTCCCATGCACCTACAGCATCAGCAACATCGCCTGGACCATCGTATGGAATAAGCTTAAGTTCTACACCAAGTTCCTGAGCAATGGCGCGTGCCAGATCAGGCGAAACGCCAACAGGCAGCCCCCCTTCATCTTTACCAGTAACTAATAAAAAATTGCTCATATTAATACCGGCGCGTAGCACACCAGAGGGTGCAAGTTGATCAATTAATATTTTGTCAGTCATTATGCGAACGTTGCCTAGATTAATTTTAGTGTATTAAGGCCAGGGATTGCGCCATCAAGGCTTTACCTCAAGGGCCGGCAAACCATCGTAGACTCCTGCACATATCACGTCGGGGTCGTATGCCTTGCGCGCAAACACCTCCCTCACCATGGGTTCAAAAAACGTCAAAGACTCACTTGAGTAGTTTGGGTCGAAGGAGCTCTGGTCCCAACGCTCACAAAAATCACTACACGCATCGAAAGAAGGATGATGTTTAAATTCATCTCGTGCATTCTCATCCCAACCATAGTGATGAGCGTAGTAAATCATCTGAAAAATACCGTGATGCTCTACTACCCAACTCACTTCTTCACGAACAAATGGGCGGATAACTTCTGCCGAAAAACGATCATGATTTTGAGGTGCTAGCCCGTCTCCGATGTCATGCAGCAAGGCTGCCACCACCCAATCGATATCTGCATTATCACGATAGGCGCGAGTAGCAGACTGCAAAGCATGTTCGAGCCGGGTCACTTTGTAGCCCGCTAAAGACACCTCACCTTGACGGCGCAGTTCATCAATGACTCGATTAGCGGTTTCCTGAAGATATGGTTTTTCAAGTTCCTCAAGTAAAAGATAGTCTTCACGGCTGCCATCCTTCATAGCGGTGAAGCCGACGGAGGACTTTTGATCTTGATGCATTATCGGTCCTTTTTATTTAATGAACGTATCCCATTCATCGTAGTAATTAGAGGCATACCGATTTATTAAATTTGTGAGTATGTTGAAAAGCAATTCCCGTTAACGCAAGCTTTATGATAAAAAATCGCCTACGAGCATTAAGTAGTTACAATTCGTTGCCTTTAAGTCGCCACAACAAAAAATACATTGGAAGCCAGGTTTTATGAGGCTAGCAGCTATTGAAAATTAATGTTAACGCAAGTTCATGTAGTTCTCAGCAATAAACGTTTACTTGGTACGCAATCAGAGCAGCGCATTCATGCTGTATTATGGTGGATCTCGACGTTCGCCGGCTGTGCAACATCGTTCATGCACACCCGTCTGTGTTTTTAATACTGGTACTAATGGAGACAATTTGATGTCATTCAACATCGTAGATTTGGTTAAGAGTCAAGTCAGTGGTCAGTTGATCGGCCAAATGGGCAACTTGCTCGGTGATGAAGCCAACAAGGCGCAAGGAGCTTCTGACAGTATGATCCCGGCCTTACTCAACGGAATTACAGGCGCCACTTCAAATTCACAAGGAGCCGATAGCCTATTTGGAGCCATTCAGGACCAGGATGACGCTTTGCTGGATAATCTTGGCTCATTGCTTGGAGGCGGCCAAGCTTCTACCGTTATCGACAATGGAAATTCTGTCTTGAGCAATCTGTTTGGTAGCGGCGGGCTTGGCAAACTGGCCGGTGCGCTTTCTGGCTTCTCAGGTTTGAGTAAGGGTGGGACAAGCTCGATGATGGGCATGCTAGCGCCAATCATTATGGGTGTGCTAAAGCGCAAAGTGCTGGGTGATGGCCTTAATTCGCGCAGCCTTGCGGCTGCACTTGGTGATCAGTCCAGCAATATCACTGCCGCCCTGCCACAAGGTCTAGGGGACCAACTGAAATCATCTGGCTTTTTAAGCAGCATCACAGGCTCAGGTGCCGGCCTTGCAGCCGGTGCAGTTGGCGCAGCGGGTGCCATCGGCGCAGCGGCTGCCGGTGCTGCGGGTTCGCTAGGTAGCGCAACGAGTAATGTTGCCGGAAACGTACGCGATGGTGTCGCAGATGCAGCGGGCAATGTACGCGAGGGCGTATCCGGTGCAGCTGCTAGTGCACGCGATACTGTTTCAGGAGCAGCAGGCCAGGCAAGCGATGCCGTGTCGGGTGCAGCCGGCAACGCAGGTGATGCGGTTTCCGGTGCAGCGGGAAGTGCACGTGAGGGTATAGGTAATGCAGCCGGCAGTGTGCGTGATGGCGCGTCCAATGTTGCTGGCGGGGTAAAAGATGGTGTGTCTGGTGCAGCAGGTACTGTGCGTGATGGCGCGTCCAATGTTGCTGGTGGGGTAAAAGACGGCGTGTCTGGCGCAGCAGGTACTGTGCGTGATGGCGCGTCCAATGTTGCTGGCGGGGTAAAAGATGGTGTGTCTGGTGCAGCAGGTACTGTGCGTGATGGCGCGTCCAATGTTGCTGGTGGGGTAAAAGACGGCGTGTCTGGCGCAGCAGGTACTGTGCGTGATGGCGCGTCCAATGTTGCTGGCGGGGTAAAAGATGGAGTTTCGGGCGCCGCCGGTACTGTGCGTGACGGAGCTGCCTCTGTCGCTGGCGGGGTAAAAGACGGCGCTACAAATACCGCTGCTGCAGTGGGTGATACTGCAAAAACGGGCGGTTCCTGGTTCCGTTGGCTGCTACCGTTAATTGTGCTTGCTGTAATTGCGTGGCTTGCGGTCAAATTTTTGCTCGGTGGTGGTGCTGGCGATGCTGCAGATAAAGCGGCAGAAGCTGGCAGCGATGCAGCCAGCACCGTAACTGAAGGTGCCGATGCCGCAACAAATGCCGCTAGCAACGCTGTAGACACAGCCAATGAAGCGGCAACGTCAGCAAGCGATGCAGCATCAGGTGTAGTCACAGCAGCAAGTGATGCGGCTTCTGTCAATCTGGATCCTGCCGCCGTGGGTGACAGCATGACTAGCATGTTTGATTCTGCAAGCGAAACGCTTGGTGGCATAACGGATGAAGCAAGCGCCACAGCCGCACTGCCAGCACTAGAAGAGCTGAACGGCAGTGTTGATAACATGGCAGGCATGCTCGGCAACTTACCTGAGGCTGCTCGCGGCCCAGTATCGACTATAGCAACGCAAGGTATGGGTAAACTTCAACCCATTATTGATAACGTCATGGCCATCCCTGGGGTGGGCGCTATCGTCGAACCCGCGCTTGGGCCGGTTATGGAAAAACTGCAGGATTTTGGTGGCTAATACTGCAACACGCTTTGTAGGATCAAAATACCCATCTAACAGATGGGTATTTTTTTGTCTTAATTTTACTGGCTGAATTACCCCGTTACTTCACACCTGCCAGCTGTCCACAACGCACTATGTAAGTGAGCGCTCTGGCATGTAATGTGTTTTCCCTAACGGATGGGTAATAGCGAAGAACGCCAACACAGGCCACTATTACTGCTTTGCGATTAATAATGAGGACATAACTTGTGAATATGGCTACAACCCTTACTGACACCTGCGAAAAATTAGTCTGTGCACAGACCATTCTCAACGCTACAGAAAAGAAGAAAGCGGCGATATCTATCGCACAGGGCACCGTCCTCGCTTGTAGCTTTTTGTTAACGGCTTGCGGTGGAGGTGCCGGAGATACCTCAAACCTTGACGAACCTGCAAGGGCCAGCCTAGTCGAGCCTCTTGAGGGAACATGGGACATTGCAGGCGACTGGAATGGTGAGCCAAACGATGAAGCTTATCTGGTTGTGAGGCCTGTCGATGCTGATAACGAGGCCGAAGTGATCATTTATGATTTTGACGACGCCGCCACTGGCCTAGGTCGCAATTGCTTTACACCATCAAACGCCACCGGCAATCTTGAGGAATCGCAGGTTGACAGTGTATTTTTAAACTTAACTGTGTTTCCTGATGCCGTTGCGCAACTGGATGCCGCTGGTAATCTACTGATCGAATTCGGCGAATCGAATGCCAGACAAACTTATTCAGCAACACGAATTGGTATAGCCGAGGCAGACATCACTCCTCTTTGTTAATAACGGCTATGTTAATAACGGCAAAGTTTGCAACGGCCGGTTTTATGCCAGCTCACTCTGTTCGTAAAAACTTCGTTAGGAAGCACTGAGCTAACAACTACTCTGCAGAGAGTTCTTGATCGGTCCATATGGCATACTCGTTGCCGTGTGGGTCGAGAAAATGGAAACGTCGGCCACCTGGAAACGAAAAGATCTCCTGTTTTATGACGCCTGCTGCGTGTTCTATCTGAGCTTGCATCGCTTCAAGATCATGCGCATAAAAAATCACCAGTGAAGCACCATTCTCAGTGCTGGATTTTGCATCTGAGGCGTAAAATCCACCATCGATATGACCATCAGTGAACGCTCTGTAACCGGGGCCGTAATCTGTAAAGCGCCAATCAAACACTTGTTCAAAGAAACGTTGCTGCCTATCAAAATCAGCAGCAGGCAGTTCAATGTAATTGACTTTTTTATCTTGTGGCATTAGTTGTCTCCATTACCGCAGAACGATTTTGCACGCCGGGTCGAAACCCTACAGCAAGTTTAGCCCCACCAAAATCGTCACTTTCATCAATTTTAAAATCGGCATCGTGCCAGTGAGCGATACGACTAACAATGGCCAGACCCATTCCATAGCCTTTGCCATCAGTGTTCTTTTCTGTGCTATCTCCTCTGACAAAGGGTTGCAACACACGCTCTCGCATTGCAGGTGCAATACCAGGCCCGTCGTCCTCAACGGTTAAAATAAGTCGCTGGCGCTTACGAACCAAGTGTACATGCACAGAAGATCTGCCGTAGTTAACCGCGTTCTGTAATAAATTATTTACGAGCATTGCAACATAACGTGGGTGAGCGGATGCAAGCGTTGGCGTATCCGGCTTATCCCAATGAACCTGAACTTGCGATTGAGACTGCAATGCATCTACCGCATCACTGACAACCGCATTCAGATCGATTGTCGTTGTAGGCATGTCACTGAGATTTCTATCCAGGCGTGCATACTCTAATAATACTTCTACCAGGTTTTCCATCGCCGTTAGATCATTACTTAAGCGCTGCTGATACTCTGCACGAACAGCTTCATCGTTGGTTTCGTCAAGTAAATCGATACCGAAACGTAAGCGCGCCAAGGGCGTACGCAAGTCATGTGATACCGCGCTGGCAAGCATTTTATTATCCGCGACTAAATGCTGAATTCGACCCGCCATGCTATTAAACTCTGCCTCAATGTTGCGCAAATAGCTGTGATTACTTGTAGCAACACGCTCGGACAGATTCCCCTCTCCAAACGCTTTGGCGGTGCGTCCCAATGCATGTAATCTTCTTGATAAGGGGTAAATCCATAACAGCACAAGCAATACGATGCCACCGTAAAACAACATTGTAAGCAAAACCCTTAGGCGGGTTTCTACCCGGTTTGAGGGAGGCAGTAAGGACAGTAAATAGTCTTTATCGGGCAGTGCGAACAGTAGCTCAATATCGTCGTCGGACTCTACAATCAGTGGCTCACCAAGTGCAAGCGTACTTGCCAGTTCATCAGGTAATGCTAATTGACTGCCCTCAAGCAAACGCAGATGTACCGAGCTGGATTCTGGCCAGCGAGATACCAAAGCCTGAAGGTCATCAGGATGTTTGGCCGCAGCAATCAAATTTGCGCCCATTTCTCGATACACCTGCAGGCCATCCTGATCACTGCTAACAAGCCCTGAAAACAAACGATCTATCGCCCAACCAAGACCAATGGTAGACAACAAGACAACAATCAGAAGCGACAGGCTTAGTCGACGCATAAACTGTTACCAGGCATCAGGTGCCAGCAAATAGCCTTTGCCACGAATCGTCTTGATTCGTTCAGGCGCGGCAGCGGTGTCTCCCAGTTTTTTCCGCAGACGGGAAATACTGATATCAACTGAACGATCGAGCCCATCATATTCGATACCGCGCATTTGACTCACTAATGTCTCCCTACTGACTGGCGTGCCTGCATTGGAAGCCAGTAAGGTCAGTAAATCAAATTCGTGAGATGACAGTGGCACATCGTCATCATTTAAAGTTAACGTACGCGAAACAGGATCAATATATAAACCACCAATTCTGATTAGCTCATCGGTTTCGTCTGCCGAATCACGCCTGAGCAAAGCATTGATACGCGCCAGCAACACCTTAGGTTTAACCGGCTTTGGAAGAAAATCATCCGCCCCCGTTTCAAGCCCACGAATTTCATCGTCCTCTTCACTTTGAGCGGTCAACATTAAAATGGGTCGATTATAAAATGCCCGTGCCTGATTGCACACTTCCAAACCACTGAGCCCGGGCAACATAACATCAAGCACAACCAAATCTGGCTCGTCGGCCTTGATGAGTTCAAGCGCATCATCACCACGAGTCGCAACACTGACTTGAAAATTATGTGAGTTAAGATAATCTGCGATCCAGGCGGCCAACGATTCGTCATCTTCAACCACCATGATATGCACAAGCGGGTTAGTTTCCTGTTGCATTTAAAATAACCTCCAACGCCTGCGAGAACGTTTTTTACGGTATACCCAGGACACGGTCACCTGAACAGTACCAAGCAATGTACCATCAGGGGTGAGTAGTAGAAAATCAGTATCTTCAGACAATGTGAGCGGAATGACAAAAGGGCTCAATGCATCTTCCGTCCAGCATTGGAGCAGAGTCGATTCAGCTCTATAGACACACGCCTTTTCCACCGAAGGTGCAAGCCATTCAAACCGCAGTTTGACGTAACAGCGCTGTCCCTCACGCAATGTGACACAACGTTGCGGTGATACTTTTAATTCGGCTGATTCCAGATTTTCTTGCTGTGCAGTTACACGAGCTGCAGGTAATAACATTAATACAAGCAATGCCATACTAAACAGCAGCGCTCCTGAGCGTATTATCACCTTCACTTGCAAATGACGCGGCATCATCGTCATCAATACACAAAGGTGATGCTATTGGAAAATATCAAAAAACTATCATCAGTAATAAACGGACTATCGACTACGCTCGAGGGGTATTCCCACCATCGAGCGGTGGACCGAAACACCCAGTTTTCTGCTATTGGATAGGTTGCGCCAAATTCAGTTACGAACGTGGTACCCGCGCCAGCTTCATAGGCAGGGAAGCGCTCGCTGGCCTCATCAGCATCAATGCCAAATAGATAATCAAGGGCTTCTTGTGACTGATATCGCGCTCCCAGAAGCGCATGGAAGTTCCAATTCTTATGTAGCCAATTTCTGGCGAAGGATGCTGTGAATAAGAAACCATCATGAGTGCCTGATATATCGTTCATGGCCTCAAACTGAGTGATGTACGCACCGGTATAACCAGTAGCACGAAGCCCAAAGTTCAAGCCAGGGTCCCTGTCAGCAAAAGAATCCAGTTCATCGTTAAGCTGATCAGCAATACCGTTATCGTTTGCGGCGATAAACGTGTCGATTGACCAACTCGGACCAGAATAAGCATTTAATCCAAACTGGAATTGGTTGTAACTTTCTGCCAAGGCATCAATGAAAAATCGCTTATATCGATAATGCCCGCCAATCGTAAAATTGATTCTGTATCGGTCCGCACCAACCACCGGGGTATCATCGTAAGAGAAATCGGCTGTGGCTTCGATATAGCCGCTACTATGTATACTTTCGTCTGCTCGGCCCTCACGAACATCACGTGAAATATCGGCCGCGTGCACGCTGGATAAACTGGCTGCCATGATGGCTTTGCACAAGATAAATTTCCAGTTCATAGCCCATCGCTTGCGCAACCGAGTGCGTTTTTCACCAAACAGCACAAACAGTGAAAACGGGCTTGCCGCGCAGGGCGTGGAAGTTGGATTGAGCTGAACCATAGTATCCACAGTGTAGCGTGTTAAACCGTGGTCAGTTGAGTAACCGTGTGTAACTGAGAGCCGCTTACGTCAAATATTCTACCAATCAACTTCAGTATCGAGAACTTAGTATAATGAGAGGTGAGAAACCCTGGAATGCACATGACAGACAAACTAGAGTATTTGCGCCCCGTTGAGTTATTCCAGCACTTGACTGATCAACAGCTAAACCTGCTTGCAGAGCAATCGCGGGAGGTGCAATTCAAGAAAAATGCCGTACTGATGACCGAAGGCGATACAGGCGAGACTATGTATGTCATTCAGTCGGGTCTGGTCAAGGTTTTTGTCAGTGACGATCAAGGCAAAGAACTGGTGCTCTATGAGCAGGGCCCGGGCTCAGTGATTGGCGATATCGCCTTACTCGATGATGAACCGCGATCAGCTTCCGTTTCCACATTGGAAAATACCACGGCTCTGATGATCGCCAAACCCAGCTTTATCAAGTGTATAACTGACAGCCCCGAGATGGCGCTGGGTATTATTCGCTCACTAACACAGCGCCTGCGAGATGCCACCGAAGGCAGCCGCAGCCTTGCACTGGATAATGTGTATCGACGCTTGGCAGATAAACTTCAGGAACTGAGCATTGAAAGCGACTCCGGCCAACGCTCTATAGAAAAAAAGTACTCTCACCAGGATCTTGGCAATATGATTGGCGCGTCTCGCGAAATGGTTGGCAAGGTTATGGCAGAGTTGGTTAAAGGCGAGTACGTGGAATCCAGAGAAGGGCTTATCCATATCATGCGCAAACTGCCGCGTAATTGGTAGCGTATAAAGCTGGTAAGTCGCAATTGCCTAACCCAGCTTACCGGGGCTGATTCTTAAACGTCTATAAACCCACCTGATTGACGAGACCAAAGCGCTGCATAGCGCTGTCCGTTACTAACCAGTTCGTCATGCGTGCCCGTCTCTGCGATACGCCCTCCTTCAATGACCACTAGCCGATCCATCGCCGCAATGGTAGAAAGCCTGTGTGCAATGGCGATTACCGTTTTACCTGTCATCAGATCTTGCAAGCTGGCTTGAATAGCCGCCTCTACTTCAGAATCCAGTGCCGATGTGGCTTCATCAAGCACCAGTATCGGTGCATCTTTAAGTAGAACACGCGCGATTGCAATACGTTGACGTTGACCACCGGAAAGCTTCACTCCACGTTCACCCACGTAAGCATCCAGCCCCTTACGCCCTTTACCATCTTGCAGCTCTTCCAGAAACTCGAGCGCATGTGCTTTACTTGCAGATTCCAGAATCTGCTGTTCTGAAGCATCCGGTTTTGCATAGGCAATATTGTCTCGAATGGAGCGGTGCAATAACGCCGTATCTTGCGTAACCATACCAATGCTCGATCGAAGCGATGATTGAGTCACATCATTTGTGGCCTGCCCATCAATTTCTATAACCCCACTGTCAAGGTCATATAGCCGCAACAGCAAGTTGACTAACGTTGATTTTCCCGCACCCGAGGGCCCCACCAGCCCAATTTTTTCTCCCGCCGAAATAGTAAGAGAAAAATCATCTATTACAATAGGTTTGGCATTGGATTGGCTTTGGCTCTTAGCTACTTGATTGCCGTTAACATCACTACGGCCGTAGTTAAAGAAAACGTTTTTAAAAACAATTTCCCCTTTATCAACGTTGAGTTTTTGCGCATCAGGTTTATCCAGAAGACTTATTGGCTGTGCAACACTTTGCATTGAATCTTGCGCCTGACCAAGATTGCGAAAAAGGCCGTTTATCTGTCCAAGAAATCGATTGGCCAATAAGTTAAGACGAAGCACAAGGCCCATCGCAAAGGCAATTTGCCCCACTGACATCTCACCCTGCTGCCATTGGGTCAACGCAAGGTAGCCAACACCTATCAACATAAATGAATTATTGGTGATCACCGAAATACGCAACATGGCGATGGCTCGACCAAACTGGCGAACTTTAGCGATGAGCCCGCTCATGCCTTCAGCGACGAAAGCATCTTCCCGTTCGGGCTGGCTATCAATCTTGACAAGATTAATATTGGAATAGCTATCAACCAGACGACCGGTCAATACGGACTTTGCATCGGCAACACCACGTGCGCTATCGCGAACCGATGGCACGTATCTGATGAGAATGGCGGTATAGATGCAAACCCACACGCCTAAAAATAGAGTCAACCGCCAATCAAGATCGATAAACAGTATTAGTGTACTAATAACATAGAGAAGAATTAACCAAACAGTATCGAGCAAGGTGATCAAAAAATCGGTCACAGACTGACCGGACTGTATAACCTTTGTCGCAATGCGCCCGGCAAAGTCATTCTGGAAGTACGTTAGGCTTTGACGCACCACATTTTTATGGGTTTGCCAACGAATAAGATTAAAAACAGATGGCCCAATAGTTTGTTCAATAAGCAGGATACCCATAGCCATAATGAGCACACGTATCACGCCTATAAACAATATCATCCAGGCGAAGGTCTGCCAGTGATCTGAAAATACCGTATCGACATTGGCACCATCTAACAAGTCCACCACTGTGCCGATAAACCCGAATAAGGAAATTTCAATCCAGGCCTGGAGCCCACCAAAAACCAGCAAAGCGGCAAACACATAAGGCGCTTGCGCAGCAAAGTAGAAAATAAAACGAATGACCGAATCACCCGGTGGGCGCTCAGCGCTGGCAGGCTTGAACGGGTCTATAATATTTTCAAAAAAGGAGAACATTGGCTGACCGAATCTACTTATCAGCTTCACCACTGCCGTCAGTTGGAGGATTGCCTGATGTTGGACCCTCCTCTTGCTGCCCAGATGAAATTCGCTGCGTCATGTCCAGATCAGTTGCGGCCCGCTCAGAGTTTCGCCTATCACGTTCATCTAGAGAATTTTCAAGCCTCTCATGTGGCAATACCACTTCACCGCTACTTGGCTTAAATGCCGTGGTAGGCAGCCAGCGGCTAAATTCGAGCCCATAAAGCTCCCATATGGTGACAAACAGTGCCGCAATAATAGGCCCTATCACAAACCCCATAAAACCAAACAGAATTAGCCCGCCCAGCGTACTAAAAAATATCATCAATTCGTGCAATCGCGTGTCGTTACCAACAAGCTTGGGGCGTAATAAATTATCGATACTGCCCACAACAATCACGCAATACACTGTAAGGACCAGTGCGGTGAAATAATCGCCCTGCACGATCAGATAGATTACCGCAGGCCCCCACACGAGCGCCGTACCAATGCCTGGCACAACACTTAAGAACATCATTGCCACAGCCCAAAAAAGTGCACTTGGAATACCTGCAACATGCAATGCAGCACCTGCCAGAGCACCTTGTAAAATACCAATGACCGCCGTGCCTTTTAATGTGGCACGGGTTACGGAGGTAAAACGCGCAAGTAATTTTTTTTCGTCATCGTCATTTAGTGGCAGATAATATAAAAGGTAATACAGCAGGCGATCACCATCCATGAGAAAAAAGAACATGGTGTACAGAATGATCAGGCACGATACCAAGGCTTTTATTGTGCCAGTGGTAATCGCCTGAATTATTTCAGCGGTCTGACGACTGACGACTGATGTAAGCTGACCAACCCAATTCAGCGCCATCTCACGATAAGGCACCAAAATTTCATAAAACGGTAAGGCTTGCAGCTTCTCAGTTATCAAGCCTGGCTGGGATAACTGTTGCTGCACCCATGGCAGCGCCGTATCCGCCACGTCTAACGCTTGCTGAAGCACTGTCCCAAAAACCAATGCCAAAGGAACAAAAACAAATACCAATAACGTAAGCAGGGTAAGCAAGGAAGCCAGAGCCTGCCTTCCTCCTACTTTTCTTAAAATCCAACGATAAAAAGGGCTGAACAGCGCAGAGAAAAGCGCTGCTACAAAAATAGACAGTAGAAACGGTTCAATCACCTTGAAAAACAAGGCTGATATCACGATCAGTACCAGGACGAGCACGGTACGATTGACCAGTCTCTGCTGCATAGGAACATGATCACCTGAAAACGTAGCCTGTAGTGTAGCCGACTTGCCAGATTCAAGGCCAGCGATGAGGCCTAAAGTGGTAGGCTTAGGGGTCTGCCGTGGCCTGCAGTCGCCGGCCCAGCTTTAGCACAATAGATGCGGCGGCCTATGACTTGAGGCCAGCAGAATGGCCAGCTTGAAGACACTGATCTTGAATACACTGATATCGGGAGTAGTAAAATGAGCAGAACCCTGCTCCAAATGGGCCCTCTTTTTGAACCGACCCAACAGGCATTCAAATCGAAGTTTTCGGTGCACCGTCTCTGGGAAAGTCAAGACGAGGCGGCTTTGCTTAAATCCATTCAGACAGACTGCACGGGTGTTATCACAGACGGCGGCAAAGGCGTCAGCAATGATATTCTCGATCAATTACCGAATGTGAAAATGATTACTGTATTTGGCGTTGGGGTTGATGCCATTGATCTGGACTACTGTAAGGCTAAAAACATCACTGTTGGCAATACACCCGATGTGCTCAGCGATGATGTTGCCGACCTGGCAGTAGCACTGGCATTGGCCGTATGCCGGCAAGTCGTATCAGGTGATGCCTACGCCAGAGCAGGCAATTGGATTGCCAAGGGTGCTATGCCTTTGACAACACGTATGAGTGGAAAAACAGCGGGTATTTACGGAATGGGCAGCATTGGTAACAGTCTTGCCCAACGGCTACAGGCGTTCAACATGCCAGTTAAATACTGCAACCGTTCAAAAAGAGCAGACAGCAGTTTCGAATTTATCGATTCGCTTGAAAAGCTCGCAAACGATGTCGACTTTCTTTTTATTACGGCCGCTGCCACTGCAAGCTCGATAGGTGCCGTTAACCAAAGTGTGCTGAACGCACTGGGCTCATCTGGCTATCTTATCAATGTTGCACGAGGCACATTAGTAGATGAAACCGCATTAATTAGTAGCCTTAAAAATCACACCATCGCAGGTGCCGGGCTGGACGTATTCGAAAAAGAGCCTGCGATCCCGGCTGAACTTATCGAGCTGGACAATGTAGTACTACAGCCGCACAATGCTAGTGGCACATTCGAAACGCGCAAAGCGATGGGCGATTTGGCCATCGAAAATCTCGAAGCCTTCTTTGCTAATAAATCATTAACTGCTCAAGTCGTTTAACTAGGTGAAAAAAGAATGAGTGATAAACAGGATATCGCACTTATCGGTTTAGCCGTTATGGGCCAAAACCTGGTTTTGAATATGAACGATCACGGAGTGAAGGTCGCCGTATACAACCGGACGACAGCCAAAACTGATGCTTTTATCCAAGGCACAGCCGCAAACACTGACATCCGCGGCGCCGCCACTCTCGAAGAACTTGTTGGCATGCTGGACAAACCCAGAAAAGTGATGATGCTAGTTAAGGCCGGCAAAGCGGTCGATGACACCATCGCTGCATTAGTGCCACTACTCGATAAAGGCGATGTGATCATAGACGGTGGAAACTCAAACTTTGCCGATACCGAAAGACGCGCTCACGAACTAAAAACGGCTGGCTTGCATTTTATCGGCATGGGCGTATCAGGCGGTGAAGAAGGCGCACGTCATGGGCCGTCTCTAATGCCGGGAGGTCATAAAGATGCATGGCCATTGGTAAAAGATATCTTTCAAAAAATCGTGGCTAAAACTGAGAAGGGCGAACCTTGCTGCGATTGGGTAGGCGACAACGGTGCTGGCCATTTTGTAAAGATGGTGCACAACGGCATCGAGTATGGCGATATGCAACTGATCTGCGAAGCCTATCATTTCATGCGAAATGGCCTTGCAATGAACAACCAAACCATGCATTCGCATTTCACACAATGGAATAAAGGTGAGCTCGATAGCTACTTGATAGAGATTACCGCCGACATTCTTGGCTTTCAGGAAAACGGTGAATACGTTGTCGATACCGTTCTCGATAAGGCAGGTCAAAAAGGCACTGGGAAATGGACTGGTATTAATGCACTTGAATTAGGCATTCCGTTAACGCTCATTGGCGAAGCGGTGTTTGCACGCTGTTTATCGGCACTTAAAGATGAAAGAGTGCTAGCCTCTGGCGTTATTAAAGGCCCCGATGTCACCGATATCAGTGCGGAAGCTGATCGCTGGGTGGGCGATTTGGAACAAGCGTTGCTGGCATCAAAAATCATCTCCTATGCACAGGGCTTTATGCTGATGAAAGCCGCGGCCGAAGAATACAACTGGTCATTAAATTTCGGCGCCATTGCGCTAATGTGGCGAGAGGGCTGCATAATCCGCTCTGCTTTTCTCGATGAAATAAAGGATGCTTTTGATAAATCGCCAGAATTAGCCAACTTGCTATTGGATGACTACTTTCGAAAACGCGTTGAAGATGCTCAAGGTAGCTGGCGAAAACTGATCGGCAAATCAGTTGAGCTTGGTATTCCCATGCCTGCAATGAGCAGCGCGCTTGCGTTCTTCGATGGCTATCGAACTGCGTCTCTGCCAGCAAACTTATTACAGGCACAACGCGACTATTTTGGTGCACACACGTATCAGAAAGTGGGTGGTGACGGCACCGCATTCCATACCGACTGGATAGGCAGTGGTGGCGATGTATCAAGCAGTACTTACAATGCCTAGTCAACGACCTTGTTTGCCGGCAATTAAATTTTAGTTGCTCTTCTACGTACGAAGCAGCACGCCAAGTAAAACAGGTAAATACACTATTGCAGCTAAATGCGTTACCAGAATCAGCCCGGATATTTCGGTGCTGTCTCGTCCATGACGTATCGCCATTAGATAATTAAAAACCGCCACCGGCACGGCTGTCTGGATAACCAAAACACTTTTTGCAACGCCTTCAAAACCAAAGAGCGTCGCCACAAAAAACCCGATAGCGACAGCCGCGCCCGTTCTAATCGCGGACCAGCGTAGCAACGAGGGCAGATGCTTGGCAGACATACCCGCAAGGCTCACCCCCAGTGTGACTAACATGATTGGGATAACGATTTCGCCAAGTAGTTGGGTAGAGTCCAGTATAAATTCTGGCACCGGTATTTCATAATAGCGAACTACGGCTCCAATCCATATGGAATGCAGTATTGGAGATTTAAGTGCACGCATGGGGCTGGCACTGCCCGCTAAAATGGCATCACCCAACCCAAACAATAATATACTTTGCACAGAAAAGAAGGCCATTGCATACGCAAGGCCCTCGTCACCGAAAGCAAAATAACACACTGGCAAACCCAGATTCCCAGTATTACCAACAACATGCGCGATACATAATCGCCAGTCTTTATCGGTAGCCTTTAACAAGACGACCGCCACAAATACAAAAATGATGTGCACCACAAGTGTTGCCACTGCCATCCAGCCAAGTGAAGACAGCGCAACGGTGCCAGTTGCTATCGTATAAAAATACAAGGCGGGGCCTGCCACATTCAGAACAAGTGTGGTAACAAAAGGAACAGGGTATTCTGGCCCATAGCGAAACCAGGCTAATCCGATACAGGCAAGCAAAAAGCTGGGGGCAAGTATCGAGAGAATCTCGAAAAAAAGCGTGATCATATGGAGCTCAAAAAAATCGCTTGGGTAATTCTTTGGTTAATGGAGTAACCCAGTTTTCAAGGGGCTCATTACGGGGGATAGACGTCAAATCGACTAACTGATTTATTAGAAACGTGGGCTCGCGTGTATTTAACGAACACCGGGCCACCACGAATACTTTGAGATCTTCGCTATTTGTACTTAGTTCAGCTTCAATAAACTGCGAAAACTGCCAAATGAGATCAGGTATGCAGGCCATCTTTCTCACTTGTTTGTATCGAAGATAGTCAGCAGGATCAACAACGGTTTGCCGACCAGCAGGAGTCACTACTTTAAACTGAGCAACACCGCGTTTAGAGCGCAGTTTCATTCTCCAACTAAATCGATGCCCTCCTTCGTTCCAGGCAACCTCGCCAGGAATAGCATAGTGTCGCAACGGCACGACTATCTGTAAAAACAACCAGCAAGCGATAAGCACCGTGATCATGCTAAGGGCTGCTGGCTTTTCCGTACCTTGAGATGCAATTGAAATCGGTTTACTAAGGTGACGCCAGCTCACCAACTTGTTACGCCTCTGCAAGCAGGCAAGTACCTGTCTTGGCCAGTCTGCATCAAATAGTAATAAGGTTGCAGCCAATGTCATCCATGGGAAAATGCCAATATTAAAGACAAACATATTGATGCAGTGGAAAACCGCATACAGGCAAAAAACCGGCAAACGCGTTTTTTTCCAGAGTAGTAAAGGTGCACCGATAAGATGTAGCGCAATGACGCTATAACTGGCTAATGCAATGCCAGGATCCTGTGTCAACCATTGAAATATCTCGTGTGAGTGACGGCTTTGTTCGGTCATCCATAACCGCATAGGCTCCAGGTTCAACCAATCCATATTGAGTTTAACCAGGCCAGCGTAAATCAAAATGATTTCGAGCTGCGCACCCAACCAGAAACGCGTCCAGTTAGGCAGAGTTGCAGAGGCTATTTCGGGTTTACGGCGAGCATCCAGAGACCAATATCGATGTGCTGGTATAAAAATCATGATGCCACACAGCAATATCACCATATAAAAGTGATTGAGATAAAGGGCCTGATCAAGCAAAAACAAATAGGTAAAACTCAACGTGAGTATCACAATCGCAACGCGATAAAAGAGCCCTAACAGGACACAAACGGACGATAAACCCATTACTACAAAAAGCAGCTCTAACCCGATGCCAGGAGGCAGTTTTGCCCACTCAAAATAATGATATTTGAACAAGAACAGCGGCTCGCGATACATGCAGTCTAGGCACAGAAACACACCGTAATTCACACTTTCAAACAATAAAATGGCGCCGAACATGATGCGAAAGACCGCTATTGAGCTGGCATCAATTTGTTTGAAAAACAGGCGATTTAGCGCACCGATCATGGGGATATCTCGAAAATCTCACGTAGTAGAAATGTATTGCTCTCACATTCTAGCTGAAGCTGCGCATCGCTGGCTGTACCATCGAATTTCATGGATCCGCTCACACCTATGAGCATATAGACCGCCAAAGCACCCTTCTTGCTTCAGTGCAGGCAAAGAATCCGCCCAGGTTGCCGTTAAATAATTGACTAACGTGTTTGACTCAATTAGACAGGGCATACGATGGAATTTAACGATCTGCTCAAAAAACTGGTAGACGGGGACGGTTCGGACCTCTACTTGTCCACAGGCGCACCACCAAGTGCAAAATTCTCCGGCGAACTAACCCAATTGAGTGACCGGCCTTACGGGCGTGGCGAAATCGCTGAAATCGCCAACAGTCTCTTGAATGAAGAGCAGCAAGAAGAATTCGAGAAATTGCTGGAAATGAACCTGGCAATTGCCATTGAAAATATTGGTCGATTCCGACTCAATATGTTTATACAACGCAACGAGGTGTCGATTGTTGCGCGAAACATTCAAACCGAAATTCCAAACCTGGATGATCTAGGACTACCTGATGTCTTAAGAGATGTTATTACGGCCAAGAACGGACTGGTTCTGTTTGTCGGTGGTACAGGTTCTGGTAAATCAACGTCACTTGCAGCATTAATTGATCATCGTAATCGGGCTCGTGGTGGACACATCATCACGATTGAAGACCCTGTTGAATACGTACACGATCATCAAAAATGCATTGTTAACCAGCGCGAAGTGGGCGTTGATACATTAAGCTTCCATGACGCACTTAAAAATACCCTGCGTCAGGCACCCGATGTGATATTGATTGGTGAGATTCGTGACCGTGAAACCATGGAACACGCACTCGCTTTTGCGGAAACTGGCCACTTGGCGATCTCGACACTGCATGCCAACAATGCCAATCAAGCGCTTGATCGCATCATCAACTTCTTTCCAGAAGAAAGACGTGCGCAACTGTTACATGATATGGGCAACAATATTCGCGCCTTTGTATCGCAACG
>CAYSZH010000070.1:21416-22679 GCA_964435305.1 uncultured Granulosicoccaceae bacterium | reverse complement strand
CTTACTTGCTTACTTGCTTACTTGCTTACTTGCTTACTTGCTTACTTGCTTACTTAATTAGTTAGTGTTTGGGAGAACTACAAATACCAGTTTTACTTAATTGCTGGCCATCACTGCAGATGGCCAGCAACATTTTTTACAGACTAGTAATTACGGCCTAGTTACGAGTAATAGTAACTTCCATAAATTCGGCTCCAGCTTCGAAACCGAACGTACCGATTGCATCGCTAGACTGGCCCGGGTGAGGTTCTATGGAACCACCTTCAACATCACCCAGATTCTCGCCATCGCCACCACAAGGTCCACCGACCCAGTAAGTCAGATCCAGGACATTGGTTTCAGAACCGGCATCGTAGACTGGCATTAGGAATGTATCACTGTCTTCAGCAGAAATCGTTCGAGAGTCGACTCCAGTGAAGCCATCGTTTGTACAAATCACCATAGAAACAATACTTAGCACCTGATCAGATGACTCAAGGTCCAGCGTCAAAGTGGCTGTTTCACCTGGAAATACAGGGCCTGGTTCACTTGCATCAACAAAGGCGACTCCTGCTGCACTGATAGTGCCTGCGGGAATCTGACCTTCGGCTACTGCTACCAGAGGTGCGTTGTTGCCATTTTCAGCAATTTCGATCACTTCTGCGATTGCTGGTCTGCCGACTTCAAACAGTCGAATGCCGCTTTCACCATCGGGAGAATTATGCAGCGCAACAACGGGTGGCGTCATTGGTTGATATACAGCTGTATTGCGGAAAGAGAATGTGATGCTGCCAGGTGCTGGTGGCTCAGCGGCCATACCTGCACCGTCAACAAGCTGAGCTCGCAGCTCACCCGGACCGTTCGCCATTGTGTGAACATTCACATATAAGTTGCCAGCTTCAAAATCGGCAATACCAGCAGCGTCCAAGGCTGAACCGTCTGGCACTGTCCAAACAGTGTTGTCTTCAGTACCAGTCAAGTTTACAACGATAGGGCCAGCCACTCCTGGAGCACCAGAATGGATGTGAGCCATAGTTGGCGTCCCGGTGGTTCCAGAAACAGTGACAGAACCCGAAATCGCGCCAGTTGCTGTATCAACAGAGAAAGCACCATCGCCAGTAGCACCGTCAACATTTGCCGGTGGAACAGTGCTTGTGCTGTCTAATCTAATTCCGACTGTGGAAAGCGTCTCTGGTGCTGGCTCGCTGCCAGCTCCATCAGTAGAACCCGCATCAGCGGCTCCACCATCTGCAGTACCCGCATCAGCAGTGCCTGCATCGGCTG
>CAYSZH010000070.1:0-21316 GCA_964435305.1 uncultured Granulosicoccaceae bacterium | reverse complement strand
CACCTGCATCGGCTGCACCTGCATCGGCTGCACCTGCATCGGCTGCACCTGCATCGGCTGCACCTGCATCAGCTGCACCTGCGTCAACTGAACCTGCATCAGTTTCGACAACTTCATCATCATCGTCTGAACTACAGCCTGCTGCCACAATACTCAAAGCGAACAGACTGACTACTGTCGCTTTTCTCAAATTTGACTTTTTCAACACCGGCACTTCTCCTCGAATTTATTGGGGAATTTGGAATGGCGAACTATATCACTTCCCCATGATCGACTTATACTACCCGTTTAAGTTCAAAAAAACTTTTCCAGCGTGTAACGCCCCCGTTTAATTCGTCTGCAAGCGAGTAACGCCAATATACCGACTCAGTCTTAACAGACATAGAGTGAAAAGCATCATAAGCATGCTCACTGATGCAGCGCCTCCGCGAGCGGCGGTACCCGTTTGGGTAATTACTGAACGCGCATCCAATTGGTCCGAAGATTCGACCGAGCCATCATTGTCTTCTACAAGAAGGTTATTACTGAATTGCGCTCCGGCATCATTTTGGATCTGACCTTCCTCAACGCCGACGTTATTTTGTGATGGCTTGTTCTCGGCTTCGTTTCCATCCAATTCAGGTTCGGGTATGGAAGTCGTTCCGGTTGCATTGCCAATTGGCGTAAATTCGTGCACATCATTAAACGCAACACTAAAGTCAATGGCGTCAAAAGCACTTTGGACTGGCGCTGAGTCGACAACAACGCTGGCGAGAGGTGGTGTGTAGTCTGACGTGCCGTCGCTTAGCTCCGGACCAAACTTTGTTGGCACGAAATCCGGATCGCTGGTTATCACAAATTTATCCACTGCCAAGCCGTCTTCACGCATCCAGAAATTAACGATGTTGACACCTGCATTAACAACGTTTAGTGACGCAACAGAACTACTGGGCGTATGCCGGGACCAAGTCCATTTTTCAGGGAACTGATCAATGCGATACGCCGTGCTGGAGATCTTGCCATTCAGACCAACATGGAGGCTGTCGCTATTTCCGATACCTTTATTGTTACTATCTCCCAAGCCACGCACCCAAATGTAGTGCTTTCCCGGGTGGTTAAAATAGACCATATAACTGAGCATGGGTGTTTTGGTCGAAGTCGCTGCTAAGTCTCCTTGGTCGGGGGTGGTGATCATGGCATCGTCGTTACTCGAATCTGCAATTGCTGTATGGACCCACTGGTGTGTATCTGTCTTACTGCTAATATCAAAGTACTCAGCTTCCATTGAAATCAATGTTTCGCCTGCCGGTGTCTGAGAACCTGGCTCCGGCTCTGGCGGTTTAGTTTCCTCGACTTTAACAACGGCAGCGGTTTGCGTTACCGGTGCAGCCTGCTCAACCTGACTTGCAACAGCTGGAGGATTCTTGTCAACCAGGATAGAACGAACTGTGTTTACCGCCAGTGAAGCCTTCGGCGCACCTCCACCGGCAACGATCAAACGTCCATCAATAATTCGAGCGATTGGCGCAACAAGTTTCTCCGGTAATGTTTTGAATGTGCTCCACTTATTGGTGCGCGGGTTGTATTTCCAGACCTTGTCACCGGCATTTTCACCACCCACGGTGTAGATGTCGTTTTTATAGACAAAAGTACCCGGCTCTGTGTGTGAATTCTTACTCGGCAAAGATGCTTTTGTTGACCACTTGTTGTTGGCAGGGTTAAACGCATGCACCAGGGTTGTATCTTGTGTGTTTTTGCCTGGGCAGCCATCGTGACCAAACTGGCCTCCCATTACATAGATAATTCCGTTAACAACGGCAGTGGAAAAATGGTTACGTGGGCTGGGCATACCCGCGGCAGCCGTGATATTTTTCCAGCCAGCAGCTGGCTTTTTTAGGTCGTATACAAAATGGTTGGCAACGTCACAACGGGCATTGGGATCAAGACCACCAATCCAATGCACTTTATTGTTTACCAGAGCGGCTCCGCCAGCAGCACCTGGCACTGGCAAATCAGGGCCACGCCGCCATTTGCCGTTGTTCAGATTATAAACCCACACTCTATCTGACACGCGACCGGGGTGACTACCAATACGCCCGCCGACAATCCAAACCTCAGCGCCGATACGGACAATACCATTGTGCGTTACCGCTGTAGCATTTAAAGTTGATGTAGAACCAACAATACTCCACTGCTTGGTTGCTACATTGTACTTCTCTATAGAATTCGCAATTTTAATTCCCGGTTTAAATCCATTAAACACGTAAATGTTATCTCTATAATCTATCGTGGTTGCTTCTACACGGGCGACTTTCATGTTTGATTGATTCGACCAACTTTGTGCCGTTACATTGAAAGAAGAGCTTAGTAATCCCAGGAAAAAAATCGCATGTAAAAAACCAAATCGATTAAGATTTATCATTGCCAGACCACCACTATTATTATAATTTTATGTGGTGATTCTCCAGCAGGCGGCCGGTTCGCTCAACCTTAATAAGCACAAGCTGTGAAGCGGCTTAACAAATGTGGCAACTCACCATTAAATGTGTGAACAGATTCCTTGTTTCTACTGCAAGTGGCGCCACCAAGCCATTGTCGGGCAATAAAATTACGTTAACACATTCACAGAATTTCTAAGGGTAAGTACTCAAAAATACAGATACCGGCAGATTAAAAAACAAATTCACAACACGGCATAAACACCACTGCTTTAGCAAATAAGAAGGTCAGAGCACAGGCCGTGTGCAGCCTAAACGCTAAGTAAATAATGACGATTTATTGCTTATTCACCGGTAAAAAATAATCAATCTCCGTCAAAGCCTTGCAATACATTGACAGTATTGACGCCAATTTCACCGATATCATACCCACCTTCCATAACGAAAAGAGTTGGCAAGCCAACATTGGCAATGTCTACGCCGTAGCTTATGAAATCAGAACTTTTTAATTTGAAAAAACTAATGGGGTCAGACTCAAAAGTATCTACACCCAGTGATATTACGAGTACGGCCGGATTAAATTTCTTGACCTTTGCTAACGCAGCCAACAATGCTTCACGCCATTGCTCAAACTGTGTGCCTGGCTTCATAGGGTAGTTATAATTAAAACCATTGCCGCGCCCTTCGCCCACTTCGTCGCTATAGCCGAGAAAGTGTGGAAACGCATCGCGAGGGTCACCATGTAGCGATGCGAACAATACGTCATCGCGCTTATAAAATATATCTTGAGTGCCGTTGCCATGATGAAAATCCACATCCACAATTGCAACACGTTTTGCACCCTCATCGAGAAACGATTGTGCCGCAATAGCCGCGTTATTTAGAAAACAATAACCGCCATACAGATCAATCGCACAATGATGGCCTGGTGGGCGGCACAACGCGAACACACCATTGCTGCCACTTCGCAATTCAGCAGCAGCGGTTAGCGCAAGCTGTGCTGACCAATATGCTGCTTCCCATGTCCCTTCACTAATCGATGTTTCGCATGCCATGGCATAGTACCCAAGCTTGCCTTCAATAAAGTCAGGCACGCGTTCGCTCATGCGTCTTGCGGGCCATGTGCTCGGGATTGCTTCACCAATGAACGACTCAGCCTGCCATTGCTCCCAGGCTGTTTGCATAAATTCCACATACGCTCTATCGTGGATTTTATAAATTGGATCCATTCCCAGATCATTTGATTCCAAGATGGGGCCAAGCTCAACATCGCGAATGCGGTTTATAATGGTTTCCGCTCGCGAAGGGCGTTCAAATGGCGCCACTAACTGACCACCATAAAGCTCTGTTTTTGAGTTTCGCAATTTATGCTTTTCGGTATAAACAGTTTTCATTTAATGCACCACCCAAGTACGTTGGCATTATGTAAATAAAGCTAACAGTAGAGGCTTCTATGGACTTCGTGTAAGCTTTCGATAACCGGTACATAATAGCAAACGCAGGAGAGCTGAGATTATGAATATAAAACGGATACACCACACAAGGCAGGTCCAGTCCACGCATACCAAATTTGGTCAATGTTCTAGCGCAACGTGTATAAGCACCGTAAAGAAATCTGTAAAATACACCGTACAAATAGCGCTTGCCGTAATCATGTTAGTCGCTACGTCAATTGCACAAGCATCCGAATGCGCTACCGGTAAAACAATCAAAGACGGTACATTAACCATAGCCACCGGCAACCCGGCCTACTTTCCATGGGTGATGGATAACAACCCTTCGTCCGGCCAGGGGTTTGAAGCCGCTGTTGCTTATGCTGTGGCAGACCGCATGGGGTTTACAAAAGATCAGGTTGAATGGACTTCTGCCTCTTTTGACCAGTCAATTCAACCTGGAACAAAAGACTTCGATTTTAATCTGCAGCAATTCTCCATTACAGAGGAACGCGAAAAGATTGTGGATTTCTCAGCGCCGTACTACTCAGCAGCAATGGCGGTTCTGGTCCGTCAATCATCAGTTGAAAATGGTGCGCTAGCGACAGTCAACTCATTGAAGAAATTGAAATGGGGCATTGACGCCAATACAACAGCATTAAAAATGTTGCAGGACAACATAAAACCCGATAGCGACCCCTTGCTATACGACGATAATGTCAACGTGACAGAAGCCATGAAAGCGAATCAAGTCGATGCTGCCATGTTTGATCTACCGACAGCGTTATATCTTGCAGCAGTAGTATTGGATGATGGTGTGGTGTTGGGGCAATTCCCCGCAGACAGAACACAGACACCAGATCAATTTGGCCTGTTAATGGAAGATGGAAGTGCGTTAAAAGCTTGTATTGACGAAGCGGTTGTTGCCCTTAAAGACGATGGAACACTTGCAAAGATTGAGGCACAGTGGCTACAGCAAACTACGGGCGTGCCCTTAATTAAATAGCAGGGAGCAAAGTCTTTATTTACTTGTGCGCAGTACTTTCGCCCAACTAGTGGCCAGTTATGACTAAGCAAAGTCTGGCAAGGTTGGCGTTTGAGAAAAAGCAGAAACGCAAAGGTGTGGCAATTGCCGCACTGAGCTCCATTGCCGTGTTTTGCTCTCTTATTCTACTTGTTCCAAAAGCACCCGGTTGGGATAAGGTCCGCAACAGCTTTTTCAATGTGGACATTCTGGTATCTACATTTCCTTCCTTGCTAAATGCATTTCTTATTGATATCGCCATTTTTCTTTGGTCCTTACCCGCCATCGCAATACTTGGGCTATTAGTTGCTTTATCGCGCGATCAAAAATCTCCCGCCATGTTTCCAGTGCGTGTACTCGGCATTCTGTATACAGATATATTTCGGGGTGTACCCGTGATCCTTACAGTATTTCTTATTGGCTTCGGTATCCCCGGGCTTGGGTTACAGCGCCCCTGGAATAGCCCTTATATATGGGGGTCGCTTGCGCTCATACTGACTTACTCCGCCTATGTTGCTGAAATTATCCGAAGCGGCATCGATTCTGTACACCAGAGTCAACGATCAGCCGGACAATCACTGGGCTTAAGTAACGCCGACACCATGCGTTTTATAGTTTTACCGCAGGCACTGAGACGTGTTGTACCAGCCAATATGAACATGCTAGTCGCCTTGCAAAAAGATGTTGCCCTACTTTCTTTTATCGGCCCTGTGGAAATACTAAGACAAGCCGGAGTGCATAAATCTTTGCTTGCCAATTTCACGCCCTATGTCGGCGCTGCATTGATATTTCTTGCCGTAACGGTGCCTGCCACACGATACGCTGATTACCTTATGGCAAAACAACACCGAGAACGCTCCTAATGAGCACGCACAAGCTTGCATTAAATGGTGTGCACAAATCGTTTGCGGACAGCCATGTTCTAAGTGGCATTGATCTACACGTTAATGAGGGTGAGATGGTTTGCTTGATAGGCTCTTCGGGGTCTGGCAAATCAACTTTACTGAGGTGCATCAATTTATTAGAACCAATTGATCGTGGCGAAATAGTGTTCAACGGCGAAAATATCTCCGCGCCCGGTTACGATCCGCAACCAGTAAGACAAAAAATTGGACTAGTGTTTCAAAGTTTCAACCTGTTTCCACATATGAGTGCACTTGAAAATGTCACCTTGGCCCCACGCCGAATTTTTCGACAAACCGATGAAGAGATAAACTCCCAAGCCCGTGTGTTATTCGAAAAATTTGACCTGGCAGACCGAATGCAGCATTACCCCGATCAGCTTTCGGGCGGGCAACAACAACGGGTAGCTATTATCCGAGCCCTGGCAATGCATCCCTCCATCATGCTCTTCGACGAAATCACCTCAGCACTCGACCCGGAGCTTATAGAAGAGGTGCTAGATGTGTTGCGTCAGTTACGCCATCAGGGGATGACCATGATTTTAGCCACGCATGAAATGGGCTTCGCCAAAGAAGTCGCCGACACAATTTGCATGTTGGATCACGGCCGAATTATTGAAAAGGGGTCACCAGAGGCACTGCTGAACAATCCGTCTGAACAAAGGACTCGAGACTTTTTATCGGCCGTAATTAAACGCTGAAATGCTGCCTAGCTCGTGCACCCACCGTGTTGGCCTTACCCTATTAAAACTGAATCTGTTTGCTCGCTGCAAATTTACAAATACAGCTGAAATAACGCCTGCAAGGGGCAGCCATTCACAGTAACTGCTACCATCCAGGGTGTTAAAAGTGGTTATTTTGGCTGCCTGCTCAAAGCAGCCGTTGATGCACCGCGATGCTCGTTTTTTGACGAAATCAAACAAAAAATCGCAAGAATCTAGAATCATAACCAAATATAATGATAGAATCGTATGTGATTTTGTTAGTATCGTATTTGCCCGATTTTATGAATTCCACCACATTAGTCGAACTGTAAACAACAAAACCTTGGTTGCTTGGAGAAACTATGAAATTAGTATGTAAATCGGCTTTAGCACTGGCTATTGGTGCTTCTGCTGTAACATCAGTATCCGCACAGGAGCTGACAATCGCGATCGTTAATAACGGTCATATGATCAACATGCAGAAAGTAGCAGGTGCTTACGCTGCTGAAACTGGTGTTACCCTGAATTGGGTTTCACTCGAAGAAGGCGTTCTGCGTGAGCAGGTTACTGCTGATACCGCTACTGGCGGCGGTCAATACGACATCATTAACATCGGTATGCAAGAAGCGCCTATTTGGGGTGCTGCAGGTTGGATCGAGCCTCTGAATTTCGGTGCTGAGTACGACGTTGACGACATGCTGCCTGCAATGCGCAATGGCTTGTCGCACGAAGGCACTTTGTACGCTGCTCCATTCTATGGCGAGTCTTCTATGGTTATGTACCGTAAAGACCTAACCGATGCTGCCGGCGTATCCATTAAGGACAACGATTCTTGGGATAACGTTAAAGCTGCTGCTGCTGCAATCCACAAGCCTGACGATGGCATTTACGGCGCATGTTTGCGTGGTAAGCCAGGTTGGGGCGACAACATGGCATTCATCACTACTGTTGTAAATTCTTTCGGTGGTGCCTGGTTTGATAAAGACTTCAAACCTCAGCTGGATTCTGACGAGTGGAAGAATGCAATCAACTTCTATGTAGACCTTCTGGGCAACTATGGTCCTCCAGGTTCTGAAGGTAACTCTTTTAACGAAATCCTCGCACTGTATAACGAAGGCAAATGCGGCTTGTGGATCGACGCTACTATCGCAGCGTCTTTCTTAACTGTTGATGGTGTTGCTTACGCACAATCACCTAATGCTGGTAACCCTGTAGGTGCTAACTGGCTGTGGGCTTGGGCAATGGCTGTTCCTGCTGGTACGCCTAACAAAGATGAAGCTTTGAAGTTCATCGAATGGGCAACTTCTAAAGAGTACATCAAAGCAGTAGCTGATCATCCTGAATTCGGCTGGGGAAGTGTTCCAACTGGTACTCGGGCTTCAACTTATGCCTACCCTGAGTTCCAGGCGGCCGCTGGTTTTGCTGCAGCTGAGATGGCGGCAATCGAGTCTGCTGCACCAGAAGCAACTGATCTTAAGCCGTATGTTGGTGTTCAATTCGCTGCTATCCCCGAGTTCCCAGAAGTGGGTGGTGCAGTTGCACAGGAAATGGCCGCGGCTCTTTCGGGTGCAAAATCTGTTGACGATGCACTTGCAGCAGCTCAAAGTGCAGCTGATGCTATCATGAAAGAAGCAGGTTACTACTAAGCGCTTCTTTTGAAATAGTAAGTTGTGACCGGAAAGGCTCGGCGGACTTCCCGCCGGGCCTTTTTCTAAATGAACTTGTCGATAGTCGCTAAGTTCGCCTTCGATTCCACTTCTTTGTTATACCGCTGATTCCGGTAAAGCCTGTCGATTGCACACTAAGCGAATTGGCAACGGCCGTTGGTAATGAAAGCGCATGCTGGCGATATCAGTCTAGAAAAAACCGTTTATACGTGTGAAGAGCAATGGCTAAAAGAACGGTCCCCAAACTACTACAAACACCAGCCGTTGTGCTACTACTGCTGTGGATGCTTATTCCACTGAGCATGACGCTATATTTTTCGTTTATACGGTATGTTCTAAACAGCCTTCGGCGACCGGAATGGACGACACCCAGCTTCAGCAACTGGCGAGGATTTGGCAACTACGAATATGTTTTATTCAGTGCTAAGGATTTTTGGTTTGCCGTTCAGAACAGCCTTTTTATCGTTGTCAGTATCCTTATACTCACTGTGCTATTGGGTTTAGCCCTGGCCATATTGGTAAATCGATCTTTTCCTGGCCGAGGAATCGTGCGGGTACTGCTTATCTCACCGTTTTTTGTGATGCCAGCGGTTAATGCTGTGTTGTGGATTAACATGATTTTAGATCCTGTTCTTGGCCTTAATGGAATAGCAATTGATGAGATAAATAATGTCGTTCAGGGATTAAAAGACTGGCCAGTATTAGGTGCGTTTTTCTCGATGTGGCCGGATATCGTACCGATGTCTTTCCGGGCAACTCAAACCTCAGCATATGCGGTCATTATTATGGTGACGTGGCAATGGACGCCGTTCGCTGTATTGATATTCATGACATCTTTGCAGTCTGAAGACGAATCACAAAAGGAGGCTGCGATTCTGGACGGTGCGAATGCCTGGTCACGCTTTCGTAATTTGACCATTCCGCACTTGGCGCGGCCTATTGCAATCGTCGTAATGATTCAATCGATTTTTCATCTATCGCTTTATGCCGAAATAGAAATCGTCAGCCGAGGTAATGGCAATAAAAATCTCCCGTATCTTATCGGTGAGTTTTCATCAAACAATATTGGGGCAGCCAGCGCTACTGGTATCTTCGCCGTCATACTCGCCAACATCGTAGCCATATTCTTGCTGCGCATGGTTGGAAAAAATTTGATGGATTAGGAGAAGAAAATGGCAGCAGTTGCACAAGAATCTAAATTTGGAAAAGTGTTTTGGCCTACGTTGGCCTGGGTGGTGGCACTGATCTTTTTCTTCCCAATTTTCTGGATGGTGTTCACCAGCTTTAAAACAGATGCAGATGCAGTAAAACCTGAATTTCTGTTTAAATTTACGCCAACACTAGACAATTATCTCAATATGACCGAGAACTACGATTACTGGCGGTTTGCCGTCAATTCGGTCATTACATCCACATTCGCAACAGCGTTTGCTCTGTTTGTCGGGGTGCCAGCCGCTTATGCTATGGCGTTTAATCCCAGCCGTCATACCAAAGATATTCTGGTTTGGATGCTATCTACGAAAATGCTTCCAGCCGCTGCTGTGCTCTACCCCATGACATTTTTGACAAAGAATTTTCTTGGTATTTACGATACGCATTTTCTGATTATCCTGGTTCTTTGCCTAATTAATTTGCCCATTGTTATATGGATGCTGTTCACTTATTTTAAGGAAATTCCAAAAGAAATTATTGAAGCTGGCAAGATGGACGGTGTAAGTACCTGGGGCGAAATTAAGGACATACTTATTCCGCTGGCTTGGGGTGGCGTCGCATCTACAGCCTTGCTGTGTTTTATTTTCTGCTGGAATGAAGCTTATTGGACAGTGCGCTTGACGACAACTGAAGCCGCTACTCTATCTAAGCTAATTGAGGGCAACCGTGCTCCTGAAGGTCTGTTTTTTGGCCGCTTATCTGCCGTATCTACTGCAGCTGTTGGGCCCATCGTTATATTAGGCTGGTTTTGTCAAAAACAACTCGTGCGTGGCCTGACATTCGGAGCAGTCAAGTAATGCTGGGCCTCGTAAAAATCATTGGTGGGCCCATTGCCACTCCACACTGTTCTTTACAAAGCAGCACTACCATGTTGACTCCAATTTCTGAAGTCATTGACGTAATATAGTAGCTTCGATTTTATGTCGATTATCAAACCCGAAATCGAAACAGTTGATCGAAGCACACGATCAATTCGCTATCTGGAGCATGGCTGGCCGTCTGATCTATGCCGCTGGCACGCGCACGAAGAGTATGAGCTTCACTTCATAGTTGAGTCTAGAGGCAAAGCCTTTGTTGGCGACTACATTGGTGAATTTAAACCGGGCGATCTTTTTATGACCGGCCCGAATTTGCCGCACAACTGGATTACTGATCAAGTATGGTCCAAACCAGTAGAGCTGCGCGATATGCTCATTCAGTTTAGCCATGAAAGCGTCGAAAAACTTGCAGATGGCTTTCCTGAGTTTTCACAAGTGCTGCAGCTACTTCAACTTGCACAGTCAGGGATTTACTTCGAAGGGTTTAATCCTACCTTTGCACTTGGACACATGGAAGCTGTACGCGAGAACAGAGGCGCTGAACGTATTCTTTCATTTGTACGCTTTCTTGTTCGACTAAACGAACATGCTGAGAAGAAAACTTTATCACTAACCAAATTAGTCCAGCCTGAAGGTGGTAGCAAACAGGCACGCATTGCCCATGTGGTCGATCACATCACCAAAAACTTTTCTGATGGGTTTTCCGTTGCACAAGCGGCCAACATGGCCAACATGACTGAGATTACATTTAGCAGAAATTTTCATGCCGTCACAGGCCATAGTTTTGTTGATTTCTTAAACCGTATTCGCATAGGACAGGCATGTGGAATGCTCTACGCATCCGATGATCAGATCACGACTATTGCACAAGAATCAGGATTTAAAAGCCTTGCCAATTTTAACCGACATTTTTTAAAAGTGAGAGGCATTACACCGTCTGAATATCGCGAAGCCGCGAGAAAAGATCTAGCAACATCTCGAGCCAGCCCATTATGAGTAGTACAAGCGCGACATCGGTTTCTTCAACCGAGTACGACCGATCAACATGCCAGGTCGGTATTGTTCATTTGGGTTTTGGTGCATTTCATCGAGCGCATCAGGCCGTTTACATCGATGACTATATGGGCAAGACAGGCGACCTTCGTTGGGGAATTGCGGCGGTTAATTTGCGCCAGTCAGAGGCGGAGCAATTTAAAAAAACAGAAGACGATATTAATCGGCACGATGGCTATTATTTGGAAGCTTATTCGGGAAGTGGCGAGACGCAACTAAGACGGGTTCGAAGCCATGTGCAATTTAATGACTGGAGTGTGTCTAAAGAGGAAACCGAATCCCTACTCTCTAAACCATCAGTACATATGGTATCCATTACCGTGACAGAGAGCGGTTACTACACGGATCCAGACGGAAATCTGAACCTGGCTGACCCAACCATCAAAGCGGAAGTGGCTGGCAGCAATGTCGAAAGTGTTTATGGTTATCTGAGTGAGGCGCTTTCCAAGCGCACAGAATCAACCGGCGCGCCTTTGACGATTGCCTGTTGTGACAACATCCGTCAGAACGGCAAAATGCTCCAAACAAATTTGCTGACCTATCTCAAGGCTTGCAAGCAACTCGAATTAGCAAGCTGGGTTGAAAAGAATGTCGCTTTCCCCTGCTCCATGGTTGATCGCATTACTCCACGTAGCCCAAAAGAGCTGAGTGAGAAGTTATCGACATTAATCGGTACACAAGTGAGTTCGCCCGTGATGTGTGAAGATTTCACACAATGGGTACTGCAATCAAACGCTGCGGCCGATATGCCCGACTTAAGCCAGGTGGGTGTAACCGTCACGCCCGATGTTGATCCTTATGAAGAAACCAAAATAAGAGTACTCAACGGCGGACATACTGCCTTAGCTTACCTTGCTGCCCTTGAAGGGGTAGAAACGTTTGATGCAGCAATGCGTATTCCACACCTGTTTGAACATTTTAAGAATTTTGAGAATAAAGAAGTACTGCCGGCGCTCACCCTTGATCTGCCTTTTTCGAAAAGTGAATACCTGCAACAAATTGTGCGCCGTTTTGGAAACGCAGCGATAGGTGACACTGTTGCCCGAATTTGTGCAGATGGCATGGTTAAATTCCCCATTTTCATTCGACCCACGATCGAGAATTGCCTAATTAATGGCATCATGCCAATGTATTCGATACGTAGCATAGCCAGTTGGTACGTTTTCGCATTACATGTGGATGCAGGAAACATTAAATTCGAATACGTTGAACCTAGCTGGAAAGACCTACAGGCATTACTCGGAACGGACGCTTTCGTCACTAATCGACAACTGTGGGGCGAACTGCCCACAAACCACCCGAAATTCGCTGAAGCTTTGCGAAGCGAAATTTTAGAAATGGAGTCAAAATGGCCAGTCTGACGCTGCGCGATGTGCGCAAAAAATACGGCGACGTGCAGGTTATGCATGGCGTCGACCTGGATATTGTGGATGGCGAATTCGTTGTTTTTGTTGGCCCATCTGGCTGTGGTAAATCCACTTTGCTGCGCATGATTGCGGGGCTGGAGGAAATTTCTGAGGGCACAATTGCCATTGGCAATAAAGAAGTGAATGAAATCGCAGCATCCAAACGCGGCGTTGCAATGGTTTTCCAAACCTATGCCTTATACCCACACATGACGGTTTACAAAAATATGGCTTTTGGTCTCAAGCAAGCTAAAACTGATCCAAAGGAGATCGATAAGCGTGTACGTGCAGCTGCTGACATATTGCAAATCACAGATTATCTTGAGCGCAGCCCTCGTAACCTGTCAGGTGGTCAACGACAACGTGTTGCGATTGGCCGAGCCATTGTGCGTGACCCCGATGTATTCCTATTTGACGAACCACTTTCCAATCTGGATGCGGCCTTACGCGTGCAAACGCGGCTTGAAATTGCTCGTCTGCACGAGCGACTGGAAACGACCATGATTTATGTCACCCATGACCAAGTCGAGGCGATGACACTGGCTGATAAAATTGTGGTGTTACGTGATGGCCGTATTGAGCAAGTGGGCTCACCTATCAATCTTTATGAACGTCCTGAAAACGCATTTGTGGCCCAATTTATCGGCAGCCCTAAAATGAATTTCTTCACGGTCGGAGATATTATTACCGGTAGCAGTACTCTACTCGGGCGCAACATTGCCAACAACATGCAAGTGGGACTCCGCCCTGAGCATTTGACGGTTACAGACTCAGACAATGCCGTTGTTGAAGGCAGACTGGAACTTGTCGAAAACTTAGGCGAATACGCTTTGGTGCATTTGAAAACGCAATCCAATGTCGAATTTATAGCCAAGACAGAAAAACCACCTGCAGTGCCAAAAGGCTCAACCGTTGCGTTTACCATAAAACCAGAGCTGGCTCATTTCTTCGATTCCGACTCTGGCGCGCGTTTGGCGTAAGTCGTATTGTACGAAGTCAATTTAGACAAGTACTCTATTCAATACAATTACTCGTCAGGGAATTGATCTCTTATCGCACGCATTCGTCAGTACAAAAATGGAATTTCGTACTGACTGAAGCGCTTGGATAGTGTTTATGTTGGTCGGTTCGGAAGCACTTGATGCTGGGGTATAGGTTTGCTAATCGGACGAACAAGCGGTTTCGCTCACGTCGACTATGATCGGCGCGCTTACCGTATTTTTGCTTCGAAATTGCAGCTAAGGGGCCAAACGCCGGTATCTGCGCAAGAGTGTAATCGACGATGATGCGTGTCTTCTCTTCTACGACAACCGTTGAAGTTAGGGGTTTGCACTTCGTATGCTCTGCCGTTATTAAGTCATCAAACTGCACTCGTTTTATCGCACCATGTTGGAGCTGGTAGTCCAACAGAAGCATTTCATTACGCCTTTTGGCTTGCTCGCCCAAGAAGGCCAGCTTCCTTGCGATTGTTGTTCTTGAAACACCTAAGAATCGCGCCGCATCGCGCAAGGCCATACTCTTACAAAGAAGATCTCTCAGTGGTTCGTTGATACGTCGCTTTTTTTTTAACATTCAGAGAAGGTTGCTGACGAGAAATACTTTGAGCAAGCTTTGCACTTAAAGCATTGAATTTTACGAGAATCTGAGCGTCTAAAGAAGTAGCCGTTTTTAACCACAGCCGTACTTCCTGCACGGCAGTTGGGGCAACATAGGTTCATTCCATTTAACCTGTTGTTTTAAGTTGAGCTTTGACTATACCTAAAACTTGCGTCAGTGGCGTTGTGGGCCAGTATCTATAACGTCCGTATTTTAACCTCAGCTTCTGCGAAGAGGTTTGACTTGGTTCACAGATTGTTTGTTGCTTGACACAACATCACAGTTCTATTACTAACCTGAGTACCCTGTTTGCCGATATGGGCTAAGAATAATTGGAGCCAAGATTAATCCAGGTCAAGTGGCAAAATCAGTCCCTAAAGTGTCATACAGGTTATATGGAGTATTCAGTTGCATACTCTCGCTCGCCTTAACGATGGCGGCGTATACGTTCACTACAAATAAAGGACATCGAAACGTCCTCGCTAAAGCATCCGCTGAAGCGAAGATGGTTGTGGGTATCACGCGGGCGTTTGTTAACACATACGCCGAATATCAATCTCAATATGCAAAGGGCTTACTCCCCGTTCCAGCATCATTTAGATTCGACGCACTGAATCGCGCGGACGACGACATTATCACGCTTGGCGAAGCTACAAGTGTCGTAGGGTTTCCAGGGAAAGAAATCAGAATCAAACCCACTGATGAGAATATGAAAAACCTGATGTTACAGATCCAGCAGACAAAGACAGCTGACTCTCTGGAACGTCAAATTATAAAAGACGGTAAAAGAACACATCGAATCTTATTCCCTTTTTATGCATCAGTACCCTCCTGTGCATCCTGCCATAATGAATTGCAGAATCTGACCGAAGCGGATAAATGGCAAGTGGGCGACCTAATGGGTGCTCAATTTGTGGATCAGAATATCGATAAACAGCTACAAGACATGACTCGTACTGCCCTGCTTATCTCTATACTGTTTTTCTTAACGTCATTTGCTTTGTCATACTGCGGTTTTTTTCTCTATAAGCAGTTTCTTTTGGGTAGAAAACTAAAAGTTCTCGCAACAACTGACTCTATGACAGGTTGCATTAACCGACGAGAAATGTATTCTCGAATTAGTCAGATAACGGGGCGTGCTAATGGCGCCTTGCTGATGCTAGATCTCGATCACTTCAAAAAAATCAATGACGCCTATGGGCATGCTGCCGGTGATGCTGTGATACAGACGTTCACTGCTCGTATCAAGCGCGCCTTACGCAGTTCAGACTGGGTAGCACGTATTGGTGGTGAAGAGTTCATCGTTTGGCTACCTGACATTAAGCCCCATGACGCACTTGTTGTGTCAGAACGATTGAGAAAAGAAAGCGAGTGCACGCCACTTCAGCGGCAACATGAAACCATCAGCTACACCGTGAGCATCGGCCTTCACATCGTCAACAATGCACCGCCTTCTCGGCTAGACTCTTGGATACAAGCTGCTGATGCCCTTCTCTACAAGGCCAAAGAACAAGGTCGTAACCGTATTGTGTTCCAAAGAGAACTTTTCGTCTGAAGAAAAAGCTCGATTTTTAAGGAGCGTATTACCTAAAGTAACAATCCATCTCCACGAGTAATCTACCCACAGTTCGCTCTCCTTTCTGTCAACATTTAACTTCCAGCCCTAATAAACAAACTTGACTTCCCACCCTAATCACGCAATGCTCTGAGCCCTGTCTAATTTTAGTTTCTGAAGGTTCAAGTTTCATGAAGGCAGAACGAATTAACCGCTTATTTAGCGCCTCTGGTCATTGCTTCGATGTCGAAACCTGGCGCATTGCGCCGGGCGAATCCAATACCTGGAGCGCACGTGTACTGGGCATGAAAAAGAGCGCATACTTCACAACCAAAAACCCTTGTCAATGGCCATGGGTGGATTACGCACCCGGAGAACCGCAAGCATGGCAGGTACAGGATCTTGGATACAACTCCCTCTTTCCAGCCATCACTGGCGGCATTTCGAATTTGGTTTTAGCGATGCCATTCTGCAAATGTGGGCGGCGTTTATCGATGAGGTAATGGGCGGAGATGCTTATGGCTTTCATTGCTCCACGCCAGCCGAAGCGGCCGAACACCATGCTGTGCTCACAGCCGCTCTTCAGGCAGGAAAAACAGCGCAATCCGTCAATGTGAATTACAACAGATAAGCACAATGAAACGTTCTCAGGTCAATGCGGCAATTACAGAAGCCTATAGCATGCTAAGTACCCACTGCTGGAAGCTGCCATCCTGGGCCAACTGGAGCGCTGAGCAATACAAGAAGCACTCAGATGTTGCGAACTACTTACACCAACATCAAATGGGCTGGGATGTCACAGATTTTGGATCTGGTGATTTCGCTAATACAGGGCTCACATTATTTTGTGCTCGCAACGGTATTCAAGCTGATTCAATGTCCAAACCATACGCAGAAAAACTACTCTTTGTTGGTGAAAATCAAGAAACACCTTTTCACTGCCATGACATAAAAATGGAAGATATTATCAATCGAGGCGGTGGTGTTCTTATCGTGGAATTCTGCCATGCAGACCCTGCGAAGCAAACAACAATAACCGTATCTGTTGATGGCATTCCGCATCAATGCCAACCTAATGAGCCGCTACGACTGCAGCCCGGCCAAAGTGTGACAATGACACGGGGTTTATATCATCGGTTCTATGCAGAGGCCGGTACAGGAGCTGTGTTTGCCGGAGAGGTCTCTCAAGTGAATGATGATATGACTGACAATTACTTTCTTAAACCGCTTGGACGATTTTCTGCAATAGAAGAAGATGAAGCGGCGAGTGCAACTTTATGGAATGAAATTCCATTGACTCAGCAATCACCCTAATGGCGGCTGAAAACAAACAGGCTCGCCGTGGAATTATCTGCGCTGGAAACTGGATTGTTGATCTGGTCCATGATGTTGAGCATTGGCCATATGAACATGACCTGGTACGAATCAATAAGCAAAATACCGGCATCGGTGGTGGCGCGGCTAATGTTATCTCCGACCTCACTTCCCTTGGAGCAGATTTTCCACTCCTTCCAGTGGGTAAAATAGGCACTGATCAATATGGTGATTTCGTACTTGCGCATTGCCAACAATTCAACTTGAGCACGGAATACCTCGTCCGGGCAAAAGGCACGGCGACCGCACACACGCACGTTATGAACGTTCCGGGAAGCAGCAGAACCTTCTTCTATCAAGGTGGCACTAACGACACATTCGGCCCAGCCGATATACCAATGCAAACCCTGGCCGATACAGGAGCCCGCCTGTTTTACCTTGGCTATTTGCTGCTTCTGGCGAAGCTCGACACCATTTTAGATGATGGCACCACCTACGCAGCATCTGTATTAGAACAAGCAAAAGCATTAGGGATGCAGACATGTGTCGATCTGGTGTCAACCGACACACCCCAATTTATGAGCATCGTTAACGCCACACTACATTCTATCGATTACTTGTTTGTCAACGAAGTAGAAGCCGCTCGCGCTTGTGGAATGGATGTACCAAAAGGTGACAAAAAGTGGACCTCGCAAGATACAAAAAACGCAGCAACAACCTTACTCGAACGTGGTGTTCAACAGGGTGTGTTTGTTCACACACCCGATACCGCACTGTACCAGGCCCGAGATGGCACAGAATTGTGGTGTGCACCGGAGCCAGTTCCTCAGGATAATATTGTGAGCGCTGTTGGTGCTGGAGATGCATTTTGTGCAGGTGCTCTGTATGGCATTCATGAAGGTTGGGATATGGAAGAGACACTCAAACTTGCACACCGAGTGGCAGGCGCATCACTCAGTGGTCAAACGGCCACCGATTGTATACCGACGTTAAAAAAATTGATGCCTTTGTAAAACACACAAGCTAAGTTTGTACGCGCGTGCTTTCTCTTAACGAGTTAGTGACCTTAATGTCATAGCGTTTAGGTCGTTTTTTTTGAGCCGTGTCTGGATCCAGTAAATTGGTGATGAGCTCCGCCGTGACGCGCCCCACCTCTCCCGAATCAAATTGAACGGTGGTTATAGTCGGGTCAGAGTATCTTGATACTTCAAAATCACCGAAGCCTGCAACACCAATTTCACCAGGCACGCTTATGCCCCGCTCTTTCAAGCCTGAGATAACACCGTAAGCGGGAGCATCGGAAACGCAAAAAACACAATCAATATCGTTGTAATACTGATCCAGGTTCTTTCCAACAAAATAACCATTTTGTATCGACATGGGCGGCGTACCAAATCGGATCATTCTGTGCGCTGAGAAACCCGAGCTTTCCATCGCCTTCGTAAAACCTGCGCGTCTGGCAGAGCCACGCGTCCACTCGTCGTTGGTTTCACACAGGAAAGCAATATTCTTATAACCCAGACCGATAAGGTCCATTGTCATATCATGCGCAACTTGCTCGTTGGAAAAACCAATGGTATAGCCTATTGGTTTGGCAGGAGTTTCCCATAGTTGTATAACCGGAATTTGAGCATTCTTTAACAACGTGTAGGTCCGTTTAGAGTGGCCATCGTAAGGTAAGGCTATGGCTTCGGGGCGTCGTTTTAACAGACTTTCGAGAAGCGACTCTTCTCGTTGCGAAGAATAATCGGTGTGCCCAAGTAAGATTTGTAACCCGGTGCGTTCTAACTGCTCAGTGAGCGATTGGAGCATTTTTCCATAGTGAACGTTATTGATAGACGGCACCAGCGTTGCGATGAACCCTGAGCGCTTTGTTGAAAGACTGCCTGCCATTTGGTCTGGCACGTAATTCATTTTTTCTACAAAACCAAGAATTCGCTCTCTGGTTCTTTCGGTAACCGAGCCGTCATTTCTTAGCGCTCGAGACACCGTCATGCGTGAAACACCTGCGGCTTGAGCCACATCCTGCATGGTTGCTAATTGTTTTTTGCCGTTTTGCACTACTATGCTCTAAATCGCCAATGCTCTAAATCGTTCCAACCAGCCTAGACCGGCTTCAACTGAATCACCACGGGGCTTGTACTCTGCGCCAATGTAGCCCATCATAGCCAGCGTTTCGTAGAACGGTGAGTACATACGCATAGTTTATTTCTCCTTCATCCGGTTCACCACGACCACGCACCGCTGAAATTTGCACATGCGCAAAGTAATCGACATACTCTTTTTTTGCGCCGATATCAGCTGCGTACTTGATCGCTTGATAAATTAAATGGCGAGCCTCAGCTTCCTTTCCTTCAATAGCCGCCATAAAGAAATCCGATGTTCGCAGAGTATTTGAACGACATAGATGCCTACCAAAATCTACCCGAGAAAACGAATATAATTTGGGGCTGGGATGGTGAATTCATCTCCTGTCGCCTCAATCAATCCGGTTTCGATATCTCGCCCAAACAGTGTCAAATTAGAAGAATCCTGATTCGCTACCAGTACGGCATTTCCACAAGGTGTTAGCGCAAAGTGACGAGGAAACTTACCACCAGTGGGTACAACGTCAATTCGTTCAAGCTGACCATCTTTTTTTACGTTGAATATGACAAGTGAATTATCACCACGATTGGATACATACAAAAATTTAGCATCGGATGAGAGTCTAATTTCAGATACATACGATACCTGATCACGATTCTCCAGAGTCGACTCATACTGGATGGGTATGATTCGTTCTTTACTTTTCTCTGGTTCTGAAGAGTCCAGTTTTGCAACGCATACCGTGTTAAAAAGCTCATTAGACACATAACAAATATCTAGCGTAGGGTGCATGGCCATATGACGGGGGCCCGAGCCTGGTTCAAATTTAATGTGCGTATCAGGGCTTAACTTTTTAGTGGCCTTGTCATAGCGGTACTGGAAAACGGCGTTTTCACCCAAATCTGGTATAAAGACCCAATCGTGCCAAAAATGTGCGCAATGAGCGTGCGGCCCAACTTGCCGGTTTTCCCAGTGATCTTCCCTATACTCAACTTGCCGCCACTCACCCTCATTACGATAGAGCTGTTTAAAACTTTGAATAGTATCCCCAAGCTTGCCGCTGGCATCTACATCGACAACATCGATGATCGCATCCCAGTAGTTAATCACAATAGCGGAATCTTTTTGAGGTGACAGAGCCAAGTAGCATGTGGACTTTCCTGAAGCGGTAAACGTGCCTTGATCACTCAATTCGCCATCGTTACCAATAGCCAGCTGCACTACATCACCGTTGTTTTGAATAGTTTCAACAATGGCGTACATCATCGAACCATTACTGTGAGGAATCAGCACTGCAGGATTAAGAATATCAGTAACACCGCTTTGAGATAACTCACCATTCTCGGCAATCGTTAATGTATAAATACCTTTTCCAGAGGTTGGCGCATAAGGTTGGTGCGCAAGCGCATCTAGATCTGTGTAGGTTCCCACTAAGAACGTGAAATCTTTATCCAGTTTTATTGCATTAGACATGACATTAACCTCTACCTACAAACGGCATGCCATTTGCCATTACATTTATATTCAAAACATTGACGTCCGGTGGCAAATTCGCCATATACACAATCGCATCACACACGGGCTCGACCCCAATAATGGGTTCTTCCAAGGTCGAACCATCTGGCTGTAAAACGCCCTGCGCCATCGCATCTCCCATGCTGGAGCTGATATTGCCAAGATCGATCTGACCGCAACATATACCATATCGACGCCCATCGAGCGCCAATGACTTTGTAAGCCCTCTAATAGCATGTTTGCTTGATGTGTACGGGGCGGAAAACAAACGTGGCGTTGTGGCGGAAATAGACCCGTTATTGATAATTCGCCCAGCACCTTGTTTTCTCATCTGCCTGAACGCAGCCCGTGCGCACAAGAATGATCCGGTAAGGTTAATAGCCATCAAATCAGTCCAGTCTTTAACTGATAGTTCATCAATCGGTACGGCTGGCGCAGCAATGCCGGCGTTGTTAAATAACAGATCTACCGAAGAGAAAGTGTCTACGGCTTTTTGAAACAGCGCATCCACAGCGACCTCATCTGCGACATCGCACACTACAGCCAACCCATCGCCTGCAAGCATACCCACAGTCTCATCCAATGAGATCTGTGTTCTACCTGCCACAACGA
>CAYSZH010000069.1:0-22703 GCA_964435305.1 uncultured Granulosicoccaceae bacterium | reverse complement strand
TTTCCATCCCCAGCATACTGGGGCAGTTTCCAAGCGTTTGGCTGTATTTTCTTAAGAATTGTGTCTATACACAAGTGATGCAGAATCAACCTGATTCGTATTCACCAAAGGAGATGCACACATGAGCTTTATTTCAGAATTTAAGGAATTTGCGGTCAAAGGTAGTTTGATGGACATGGCCGTGGGTATCATTATTGGTGCGGCTATCGGGAAAGTTGTAGGCGCTTTAGTCGACAGCATATTGATGCCGATTATTGGCTCTGTAATGGGTGGAGTGGATTTCTCTAATTTAGCGATTAATGTTGGTGATGCGGCAATTGGTTATGGGGCATTCATTCAGGCACTCATCGATTTCGTGATCATTGCTTTGGTTATTTTTGTTCTGCTAAAAGCCATAAATAAAATGAAGCAAGACGCCGAAGAAGCGCCAGATGAACCAGCAGAAGATGTTGTATTATTGACTGAGATCAGAGATCTTTTAAAGAAGTGAGCCTTGCTGTAACGTAGTGGGGGTGCGTCTTGTTGCGTTTGCCGGAGAGTCTTTTTGAATAGTTCACCTGTTGTTGATGGCCTGCAGTACGTCAACTGGTCTGAAAAAGTATTCAGGGAATTGCGCTCAGGTGGTGTTCACGCCATCCACGTCACAATCGCTTATCACGAAAATTTTCGTGAAACGGTGCTTAATGTTGAGCAATGGAATCGGTGGTTTGAGCAATATCCTGAGCTTATATTTATGGGTAAATCAGGAGAGGATATTCGCAAAGCGATTGCAGAAAATCGCACGGCTGTTTTTTTTGGTTTTCAAAACCCTTCGCCAATAGAAGATGATATCGGCTTGATTGAAATCTGGCATGCATTAGGTGCACGCTTTATGCAGCTCAGTTACAACAATCAATCTTTTCTAGCCACGGGGTGTTATGAAGCAGAAGACCCTGGTATTACCCGTTTCGGGAAGCAGGCGATAGAGGAGATGAATCGAGTAGGGATGGTGATTGATATGAGCCATTCCGCTGAGCGTTCCACCTTAGAAGCGATTGATCTATCAGCAAGACCGATTGCCATCACACATGCGAACCCGCACGGTTGGCATCCCGCTTTACGAAATAAGTCTCATGCTGTGATTAAAGCACTGACCGAGCGGGGCGGGATAATGGGCATGTCGCTTTATCCTCATCATTTAAAAGGTGGCAGTCAGTGCGCCCTTGATGATTTTTGTCGAATGATAATGGATGCAGCTGAGCGATACGGGGTGCAGCATTTCGCCATTGGTTCTGATCTTTGCCAAGACCAACCCGATAGTGTGGTTGAGTGGATGCGCAATGGTCGCTGGTCTAAAGTGCTCGACTATGGCGAAGGCACAGCCGATGCGGCGGGTTTTCCGACACAACCGGCGTGGTTTGAGAATAATCTGCATTTTGGCAATTTGGAAAAAGGATTGATGTCGGCGGGTCTGTCTGACAATGATGTGGCGGCTATTATGGGTGGCAATTGGCAGCGTTTCTTTGACGAGTCCTTTGGGCCTGCTTGAATGAGCCAGTTACCAGATTTTCGGCTCGAAACCCATTTTTCTCAATGGGAATTTAAAGCGCGTTATCATCTCACTGCTTCGGATGCTGAAAGCCTTTCGCTAAGTGAATTACTTAGCATGGCAAGCCCTGATGACAAAGACGCTTTCGACAATTTGTCACTTGGATACACACAAACCTATGGTGCACCCGAATTGCTTGCTGCCATAGCGGCAACGTTTGAGCATCGTGTCGCTTCCGACATATTGTGTTTTGCTGGTGCGAGCGAAGGTATATTTGCGGCAAACAATGTGCTGCTTGATAACCGTGGCCACGCTATTGTTGTCACACCTAACTATCAGTCGCACGAAACCCTGCCAATGGCGATTTGTGAGGCCACAGGGGTAGCCCTAGACCCTGAGGATAATTGGTCGCTCGATATAGATAGAGTTGCAGATGCAATACAGCCCAATACCAAACTACTCACGATCAACTTTCCGCACAACCCAACCGGGGCTATTTTATCTTTAGATAGGTATATGGCATTGGTCGAGCTATGCAGACATCATGGAATTTACATTCTACATGATGAGATTTTTAACTCGCTTGGTGCATCGGGTACAACACATTTGCCTTTTATTGCTGATGTTTATGAGCGGGGGCTATCACTCAATGTGTTATCCAAATCCTATGGCTTGCCTGGCTTGCGTATTGGCTGGATTGCCTGTCAGGAACGCGCGGTGTTAGAGAAAATGGAACGTATGAAGCATTACCTATCCATATGCAATTCCGGGCCGAGCGAATCCTTGGCGATTATTGCGTTAAAAAATCGAACGCGACTTCACGAGCGTATCAGTCGCATCATTGATGAAAATTTACCGTTATGGGATGCATTTTTTAGCCGTTATCCTGACTTATTTGAATGGCAACGACCGGACGGTTCTTGTATGGCTTACCCGAAGTACCTGGGATCTGACGGTGCTCAACAGTTTGCTGAAAATCTGGTGGAAAAAGCGGGTGTGTTGCTGCTGCCTGGCAGTATTTATCGTTCCGAATTAGGGCCTACACCCAACGATAGAGTGAGGGTTGGGTTTGGGCGTACGGGGCTTGCGGCGGGAATTGAAGCGATGGACGTGTATTTGTCTAAAACTGCCCCAGTTCAGTAGCGATAAGTAAAGGCGGCGTAGCTGTTATCGCGTTGCTGCGTACTTTGAAAATACGCCTGACTAAGAGAGAAGCCTTGTGAAGACGACAAAAAAATCAGCAAACGTTGTTGCGCACCAGGCAGTTCAACGGGCCGAGCAATTTGCTTACTTGCTCGGGCTTCAATATCCTGTTTTGCTGGGGCCGATGGCGGGTGCTTGCCCTGTCGGACTGTCAATTGCAGTTGCAAAGGGTGGTGGCATGGGCGCTTGCGGTGCTCTATTGATGCAACCAGCTGAAATTGTATCCTGGGCTGAAGAATTTCGTGCTGCCACGGATGCTCCATTCCAATTGAACCTATGGATTCCCGATAAGGTCGCTGTACGAGACGACAAAAATGAATCTGCGATATCAGAATTTCTAAACAACTGGGGCCCTGTTGTAGATGCACACAGCGCAAATGAAACCCCGCCAGATTTTAAAGAGCAGTGCGATGCTTTACTTCGTGTTGCACCTCCAGTCATCTCTTCGATCATGGGGTTGTTTGAGCCCGAGTTTGTTGTGCGAATGAAGCAGTCAAACATTCGTTGGTTTGCGAGCGTCTCTACTGTGGAAGAAGCAGTGCAAGCTGAAGCCGCTGGCGCTGATGTTCTGGTTGCTAAAGGGTTTGAAGGCGGTGGGCATAGTGCGGCGTTTAACCCCGGCAACGCTTTTCGTGCTGGGGTAGGTGTTTTGTCTTTGGTGCCTGCAATCGCTGATGCAACGAGCCTTCCGATCGTTGCTGCAGGCGGCATTGCTGACTCTCGCACAGTATCTGCAGCACTCCTGCTCGGTGCATCTGCCGTTTTAATTGGCACAGGCTTTTTACGTGCTACCGAATCTACTATTCCGTCGGCTTGGTCGGAGGCTATAGGTACTGCACGTCCCGAAGATACCATTGTGACTCGCGCGTTCTCCGGCAGAGCAGGCCGCAGCATTGCAACCCAATATGCCATGGCTATGGACAGTGACGATGCCCCCAAACCCGCTCCGTATCCAATCCAACGTGGACTAACCCTCGCAATGCGTGCGGCAGCTGTAAAAGAAAATCAATTGGCAGGAATGCAAGCCTGGGCGGGTCAAAGCGCTGCCATGGCGCAAACACGCTCAGCGACTGACATCACGAGGCATATATGGGAATCAACAAAAGAACTCCTTTCGGCTTAGTTTTTTTCAATTTACGTTAGCGAAACATTGTTAATACTTGTTTTGTCGTGCCAAATAAAACCGACGCACAAGCGTTTATACATTAATCGCCAGATCGATCGTCGAAAATTGTGCGTTGCTATCAAGTGCCGTTATCGATTTGATCAAATCCGTACGCAGCTCGATTTCTTTTCCACAAAGTGCTACCACTAAAAACTCCCCTCGTTCTTTAGAGGATTTGGTGTCTATCGCTTTTGCAGTGATGGTTTCACCATCACGCAATTGAATGTCCAGTGTGTAGTTAAACGTTGCGGCAAGTTCTAAGTGATCGTGATGGCCGCAGGCGATGGGCTGGAACTGTTCTGCCGGGACCTGATTGTATTTCTCAATGGTGCGCGAAAGTTTTACCAATTTGATGAGTGCCGAGCGTACTTGGTCGGCATTATCCAGTGGTGAGGGAAAAGCAATACGAGCGGCTTGTGTAGAGTCAGCCGCTTCGCAGCTTAGATCAATCCCTTGTGCATCAATGTGTGTTAACGATGCTCTGCGTAGTTCTTTGAAACCTGTAAACGCGTTCGCATAGCTTAGTACCGCATCACTGTGATCGTGGTTCATGTGTTCCACGATCGATTCGATATCGGTTTCGCTAAACACGTTTTAGCTTAAATCTGGCATGGCGACGACATTGTAACCGCCATCAACATAGATGATTTGGCCGGTAATACCAGAAGACATATCGGATGCCAGAAAAGCGGCTGTATCGCCAACTTGTTCTATCGTGGTGTTCTCGCGCATCGGAGATACATTAGATACATGACCCAATAATTTTTTGAAGTTACCGATACCCGCCGCGGCCAGCGTTTTAATAGGACCGGCAGAAATAGCATTGACCCGGACGCCATTTTGGCCGAGCGAATTTGCCATAAAGCGGGTGTTGGCTTCTAATGAAGCTTTGGCAAGCCCCATCACGTTGTAGTTAGGCATTGCTCTTACCGCACCGAGATAGGATAGGGTGATAAGCGACGATCCCGTATTTAAATGAGGCCTTGCCGCCTTTGCAACCGCTGCAAAACTGTACGAGCTGACATCGTGCGCAATCCGAAATGATTCACGGTCAACTGAATCCAGATAATCTCCATCCAGTGCCTCGCGTGGTGCGAATGCAACGGCATGAATAAAGCCATCGAACTTGCCCCAATCTTTGGTTAGGGCTGCGATCATATCATCGATTTGCTGGTCTTCAGAAACATCGCAAGGGAGCACAAGCTGCGAATCGCACGCTGCGGCCATGTCGACAACACGGTCTTTTAGTCGATCGTTTTGATAAGTGAATGCCAGTGTTGCGCCCTCGCGGTGCATGGCAGAAGCAATACCCCAGGCGATGGATCGTTTGCTGGCGACACCGATAACCAGCAATTTTTTTCCTTCCAACATTCCCATAATCAGTTCTCCTGTTTTCCGAGCAGCTCAATTAATAGTCGCTCATAAATTTTAGACAGCGCATCAATGTCACTGATGTTAATGCACTCATTTATTTGATGAATTGTGGCGTTTAGTGGTCCAAATTCAATAACCTGATCGCAGGTTTTCGCGATAAAGCGGCCATCGGAGGTGCCGCCGCCTGTGTCAAGCTGTGCATCCATGCTGGTAACCATCTTGACCGCCGAGCGCATTGCACTCGTTAGCGACCCAGGCTGCGTAATAAACGGTGCAGCACTCTCATGCCAACTAATATCAGCCGATAAAGCATGTTTGCTAATAAGTTCGGCGACGGTGCGTTTGACGTGCTCTACTGTAGTTGCTGGGCTGTAGCGTAAATTAAAATCCACGATAAATTCGCCTGGTATAACGTTGCTTGCACCCGTGCCTGCGTGAGCGTTGGAAATTTGCAGTGTGGTGGCTGGGAAATTATCATCACCGCTGTCCCATTCTACGTTCACTAGCTCCTGCAGTAAGGCAAACGCTTTATGCACAGGATTATCGGCCAGGTGAGGGTAGGCAACATGGCCCTGAATCCCTTTTACAGTTAGCTTTGCACTGAGAGAGCCGCGTCGGCCGTTTTTAATTGTGTCCCCCAGCGTTGACTGGCTGGTAGGTTCACCTAAAACGCAAAAGTCCATTTTTTCATCTCTTGCATCTAATGCGTCTACAACTTTAGCGATGCCATCAATTGCTGGGCCTTCTTCATCGCTGGTTAATAGCAATGCCACAGATCCGTTAATCGCGTTTTCGCTCAGGTGACGCTCAAGCGCTGTCACCATAGCTGCAACACCGCCTTTCATATCGGCAGCACCTCGGCCATAGAGATGCCCATCGCGGATCGTCGGATCAAAAGGAGGGGTGGTCCATTTGTCCAGATCACCTGTGGGTACAACATCGGTATGTCCTGCAAACACCAACAATGGTGCCTTGGTGCCATGACGTGCCCAAAGGTTTTTCACCTCACCGTATTGCATGGTCTCGATGTTAAAACCCAGTTTGGCCAAACGAGCAGCAATGAGATCCTGACAGCCTTCATCTTGTGGTGTCACTGACGCACGCGATACGAGGTCGGCGAGTAATTCGATAGTGTCGCTAAGCGGTGTTTGTGGTTCTAAGCTCATTCTATTTTTTTAACGTCATGCTTTTATAAACGCTCTATAAGCATCGTGGCTAGTTTGCGACGATCCTGTTCGTCGTCTAGTGCCTGGCCGTGTTCGTTGCAGACAAAGAATACATCTTCGATACGTTCGCCCAGCGTGCCTATTCTGGCCGCGTTCACAATAACACCGGCACGCAGGAATGTCCGCCCAATAGTCGATAAGATACCTGGTCTGTCCGCCGCTACAATATGCACCTCTGTGTAGTTACTGGCTTCTGAGCCTTCTTCAAAGTCAACCGTTGTGGGTATTGTAAAGTGGCGCTGTTTACGCGACGGACGCAAAGCCTGGAGCTTCGGTATATCCTGTGTGGAACTAATTTCAGTCACCAAGGCTTCTTTGATGTGTTCCAGCCGAGTGGATTCTTTAATCAATTGGCCATCAGATTCCAATACATAATATGTATCCAGCGCAAAACCTTCTGCTGTGGTGTTCACCGTTGCAGATTGTACGTCTAGTTGTAACTGATCAAGTACTGTTGTAATTAGCGCAAACAGTATTTTGTCGTCTGGGGTATAGATTAGAATTTCATTAGACCCGCGTGACTCAGACTCTCGCAGTTGTACCAATGGTGTGCGCTTGTGCTCATGTAGCAAGATGGCCTCAGTGTGACGTGCAATTTCAGCTGCCGGGTACTGTCTGAAATAGTCATCACCCAAACTTTCCCACAATGACTCCATTTCCTCTTGGTTGAATTTGGATTTTTTCAGCATACTGAGTGTGTGCATCTGGCGTTGCCATATCATGTCCACACTGTCAACCGGGTTGTCCAAGCCACGTTGAAATATCTGTGCTGTTGACTGATAAAGGCTTTGCAGCAGGCTCTCTTTAAACGAATTCCACAATTCAGGATTCGTCGCTCGGATATCGGCAACTGTCAGAAGGTATAGATGGTTTAAATTAAGCAGGTTTTCAACTTGGGTGGCAAATTCTATCTGAACAGCGGGGTCTGATATGTCTTTACGCTGCGCGGTAGTCGACATCAGCAAATGGTTTCGAACAAGCCAGCTGACAAGTTCGGTTTCGTGCTCCTTTAATTTGTGCTGCTGGCAAAACGCCAGAGCATCTTCAGCCCCCAGTATACTGTGATCGCCGCCACGACCCTTTGCAATATCGTGGAATAAGCCAGCGATATAAAGTAATTCTGGCCGAGGTAATTGTTGAGCTACAAAACTGCAAAACGGCAATTCATTTGCGTATTCGGGTAAGGCAAAGCGGCGCAGGTTTCGAATAACGTAAATGGTGTGTTCATCCACCGTGTATATGTGAAAGAGGTCGTATTGCATGCGCCCGACGATCGCATCAAAAGCGGGGATATAGGCCGCCAATACACCATAGCGGTTCATCATGCGTATTTTTCGCGTAAGCCTGTTCGGGTTAATGAATATTTTTAGAAACAACTCGCGTACTTGTTTGTTCGCGCGGAAGTCATCGTCTATTAAATGTAAGTTAGAGCGAATGAGTCTAACGGTATTGCTGCGGATATTTTCGGCTGACATGGTATTGCCGAACAGTAAAAACACCTCAAGTAGTGCGGACGGATGGTCGTCAAAAACTTGTTCGTGTGTGACTTCTAAAAAACCGTTTCGCACTTGAAAGCGCTTGTTAAGCGGCTCAGGTGTGGTGGCCGCTGTAACACCAGAAATGACACCGCCGATGCCTTGCAAGATTATTTCGTTTAGCCTTTGCAGCTCCATTAAGGTGCGATAAAAGAGTTGCATGAGTTGCTCAATGCCGCGGTTATTTTCCTCCTGCGTAAAGTTAAAATCCCGCGCGATCTCTTTTTGGAAATCGAACAGCAGACGATCTTCGCGTCTGCCGCTGTAGTGGTGCAATAGGTACCTGATACGCCAAAGTAGATACAAGCCATTTTGCAGTACTTCAAATTCGGCATCGGTGAGTATCTGGTTAGTGACCAGGTCGTTAAGATCGCGTGTGCCAAATTGTCTTTGACATACCCATGAGATTGTTTGGATATCGCGTAGGCCACCCACACTCTCTTTTATATTAGGTTCCAGTCGATAGGCGTTGGTTTGGAATCGACTATGACGATCGTGCTGTTCCTGCATTTTCGCTTCGAAAAATTCAGACTGGCCCCACATCTGATCTGGCGCTACTGCCTTCAGCATTTTTTCAAATAGTTTTCCAGAACCGCACAACAAACGTGATTCCATCAGGTTTGTAATAACAGTGATATCGGCGGCAGCTTCAGTTTTACAGTCCTCGACTGTGCGCACGCTGTGCCCGATATCCAGGCCAAGATCCCATAGGCTAGTAAGCCAATCGCTTAACGTTGTGGCCAGTGCATCCGTTACAGGCTCGGGCAACAGAATGCCAATGTCAATATCGGACATGGGGTGTAATTCGGCGCGGCCATACCCACCGACTGCAATGAGCTCCAGATCTTTAAAGGCATCACCGGCTTGTTCCCACAGTGCGACAAATACAAGATCGGTAACCGCCGTTTGCCATTCCAGTAGCTGCGCCGGATTAGCACCATTTTCAAAACCGTTGTGGATCGCTTGCCGACCCGCTACAAGCGCTTGCTGATACTTTGCACTGTTGCCTGGGTCGTCATCGATCAGTGACTGCAGTTGCGCTAAGTCGGGCCCTTTATCCGTTGCCTGATTAAGCGACATGCTATAGAGATTTACCTTCACCAAGGGTGAGAAGCTCGTAGCCCGTATCAGTAACCAGAACGGTATGTTCCCACTGGGCAGATAGGCTGCGATCTTTGGTTACGACGGTCCAGCCATCGGCCAGTAGCCGGGTGTGACGCTTGCCCTGGTTGATCATGGGTTCGATTGTAAATGTCATGCCAGCGCGTAACTCCAGCCCCTTACCAATTTGTCCGTAGTGGAGAACTTGAGGGTCTTCATGGAATGCGGAGCCAATGCCATGCCCGCAATATTCCTGCACCACCGAGTAGCGCTGCGCCTCTGCAAAGGTCTGGATAGCATTGCCAACATCGCCGAGTGTCGCACCCGGTTTGACCACTTCGATACCCCGCACCATCGATTCATAAGCGGCATCGCAGAGCCGCTTGGCATGTGGCGCTGGTTCACCAACGAAATACATGCGGCTGGTATCGCCAAAATACCCGTCTTTGATAACCGTTACATCGATATTGACGATATCGTTTTTCTTCAGCACGCGATCGCTGGGAATGCCATGGCAGATTTGCTGGTTGATAGAGGTGCAAATCGACTTCGGGAAGCCTTTGTAATTGAGGGTGGCCGGTGTGCCGCCTTGGACATTGACGATGTGATCATGGCAGATCGCATTGAGCTCGTCTGTGGTGACTCCCGGAACGACATGCTCGGTGATCAAATCCAGCACATCACTTGCGAGCAGCCCGGCAACGCGCATCTTTTGGATTTCTTCCGGAGATTTGAGCTTGATGGTCATAGAACGTCGATTTTTCCTGCATTACCAGGCCTTAGTTTACCTTGCTGGCCTCGTTTGTGTTATAAAGGTTGGCTGAGCGTTGCCCGTAAAACGGCGCGTCAAATTCACACGTGAATCAACCAGACTCGGCTGGGTGCCCTTGCGGTAAGTCGTTGTCGATTCACGGAGGCTAAACCCAAACAGGAATCAAATAATGGCTAACGTTACCATGCGCCAGATGCTAGAGGCTGGCGTGCATTTCGGACATCAAACTCGCTACTGGTCGCCAAAAATGGCGCCTTACATCTTCGGCGAACGCAACAATATACACATATTCAATCTTGAGAGCAGCTTGCCTGCGCTGAATGATGCTGCCAACTTTCTAGGGAAAATAGCCAGTAAAAACGGTCGAGTACTGTTTGTCGGTACAAAGCGCGCTGCGCGAGACGCGGTTAAGGATGCTGCACAAGAGTGCAATATGCCTTACGTTAACCGTCGCTGGTCTGGCGGCATGATGACCAACTTCAAAACAGTAAAGGTCTCAGTCAAGCGCTTGCTTGAACTTGAGTCCATGAAAGAAGATGGCAGCATGGATCGTCTAAGTAAGAAAGAAGCCTTGGGTTTGCAGCGTGAACTTGACAAGCTTGAGAGAGGCATGGGTGGTATCAAGCATATGGAACGTCTGCCAGATGCGCTTTTTGTTGTCGATGTTGGCCACGAACGCATTGCGGTTGCCGAAGCCAATAAGCTGGGCATTCCGGTTGTGGCTGTTGTGGACAGTAACAACACACCGCAGGGTATCGACTACGTAATACCCGGTAACGATGATGCCATACGTGCCATTCAGTTGTACGCAAGCGCTATGGGTGATGCGATCACAGATGGCAAACGTGCTTCTGGTGCAGCCATGGAAGAAGAACAAGCCGCTGCCTCTGCACCTGCTGAAGCAGCACCGTCAGCTGAAGAATCCACAGCCGCAGCGGAGCTTGAAGCAGCCGCTGCGGCCGCGGCTGATACGCCGCCTAACGAAGACAAGCCCTCTGCAGAAGCAGCAGTGGAATCGGCCTCTGGCGAGGCCAAGCCACCGGCAATATAAGCTTCTTGCTCAGGGCGAGTCTGCCAATGTGGGCAGGCAATTGCAGCTTATGGCGATTTAGTACAGCTGACAAACGACAAAAATTTTTGGAGATAACGATATGACTATATCCGCGGCGATGGTGAAAGAGCTGCGCGAACGTACGGGCGCGGGCATGATGGAATGCAAAAAAGCACTTACGGCGGCTGACGGTGATATGGAAGCAGCAGTCGAGCAGATGCGCATATCAGGTCTTGCAAAAGCAGACAAAAAGTCAGGTAACACGGCAGCAGAAGGTGTTGTAAAAATTGTACTTTCAGATGATGGTGCTCGCTTTGCGATGGTTGAAATCAATAGCCAGACTGATTTCGCAGCCAAGTCGGAAGATTTCATCGGTTTTGTCGATGCAGTGAGTGGTGCCGTTCTGAACGATCAGCCGGCTACGGTTGATGACATCAAAATCGGCGGGCGTGCGGTTGAAGAAGTGCGTAAAGAGCTGGTGGCAAAAATTGGTGAAAACATTCAGGTGCGTCGATTTGCAACCGGTGAGCAAAGTGGTGGACAGTTTGCGCATTACTCTCATGGTGGTGGTCGAATTGGTGTGGTTGTGGAAGTTGAAGGCGGTGATAATGCAATTGCTAAAGATGTTGCCATGCATATCGCTGCAAACAACCCAGTTTGTATTGATGAATCTGGTGTTCCAGCCGATATGCTGGAAAAGGAAAAGGCCATCCTGATTGCAGAAGCTTCCGAAAGTGGCAAGCCGGCTGAGATTGTTGAGAAAATGGTCCAGGGGCGAATTCGCAAATACCTTGCTGATATCACGCTTGTTGGGCAGCCGTTTGTGAAAGATCCGGATCAAACGGTCGAGAAAATGCTCAAAGGTGCTAGCGCAACCGTGATAGCGTTTCATCGCCTTGAAGTAGGCGAGGGCATCGAAAAGAAAGAAGAAAACTTTGCTGAAGAGGTAATGGCGCAAGTTCGCGATAGCGATAGCTAATACATGCAAACGGTTGATACGCGGCTGCGCCCGGTCGCAACGAAGCCGAGTTGTACAACTAATAGCCGGGCTGTGCCCGGCTTTTTTGTATCAACGAATTAACCATTTAAACTGATATTCAAGACCAATAGGATTCAATAATGGCAACCGCACGTCCAGCGTTTAAACGCATTTTATTGAAACTCAGTGGTGAGGCATTGATGGGTGATCTGGATTACGGGATCGACCCCTCCTACATTCGACAGATGGCCGTTGACGTAAAAGAAGTCAGTGACCGAGGTGTTGAGGTGGCCATGGTGATTGGTGGCGGTAACATCTTCAGAGGCGCTGGCCTGGCAGAAGGTGGGATGGATCGCGTCACAGGTGATCACATGGGTATGCTGGCGACCGTAATCAATTGCCTGGCCATGCAGGATGCTTTAGAAAATCTAGGGGCATACTGCCGTGTGATGTCAGCACTTCCGATAAACAATGTTTGTGAAGATTATATTCGCCGCAGGGCCGTGAGGCATCTTGAAAAAGGGCGAATTGTTTTGTTTGCTGCTGGCACTGGAAATCCTTTTTTTACGACAGACTCGGCGGCAAGTTTACGGGCGGTAGAAGTGTCGGCTGATGTGATGATCAAGGGAACCAAGGTCGACGGTATTTTTGATAAAGACCCGATGAAACATGATGATGCGGTTCGTTATGAAACAGTCAGTTTTGATGAAGCGATCGAAAAGAAGCTCGCTGTTATGGACACAACCGCCATTGTACTTTGTCGTGACAACAAGTTGCCTGTCAAAGTATTCAATATGAATAACAGTGGCGATCTGATGCGGCTTGTTACTGGTGAAAACGTCGGTACAACTGTGAATTGAGGCGAAAGCGATGATTGATGACATCTTGAAAGATGCGAAGCTGCGTATGACAAAAAGCGTTGAATCGTTAGAAAACGAACTTTCTCGCATGCGAACGGGCCGTGCACATCCAAGCCTGCTTGAGCATGTAAAGGTGGATTACTACGGTGCTGAAACACCATTAAGTCAAGTGGCCAATATCAACACCGAAGATGCACGCACCTTAACGGTAACCCCTTGGGAGCCACCCATGGTTGCAGCGGTCGAGAAAGCCATAATTAATTCTGACCTTGGCTTAAACCCGAATACAGCCGGTACTGTCATCCGAGTGCCGGTGCCACCAATGACTGAAGAGCGTCGTAAAGATATGGTCAAGGTTGTGCGTGGTGAGGCTGAAGGTGGTCGTGTAGCGGTGCGTAATGTGCGTCGTGACGCCAATGGTGATCTTAAAGATCTTGAGAAAGAAAAAGAAATTTCAAAAGACGAACTAAGAAAATCAGAAGAAGCAGTCCAAAAGCTAACAGATACCGCTATTAGCGAGATCGATGCTGTACTGCAAAAGAAAGAAGCTGAATTAATGGAAGTGTAGCGCGAAACACGCGATTGCCTACGGTGAATACTAAAAACCCAGAAAAAGGCTTGCACGTTGCCATAATAATGGATGGTAACGGGCGTTGGGCAACACAAAAAAACCGGCCTCGTGCCGCAGGTCACCAGGCAGGTTTTCAAACCACTCGTGATATTGTCGAAGCCTGTGTTAGACGGGATGTCACGGCACTCACGCTGTTCGCTTTTTCAAGTGAGAACTGGGCAAGGCCTGAAAAAGAGGTTGGCATGTTGATGGACCTTTTTTTACGAGGGCTTAAAAGCGAAGTGGGCAAGTTGCATGAAAACAACGTGCGCATGCACTTCATTGGTGAACGCAGCGCCTTTTCTGCTAAGTTGCAAGATCAGATGCAAGCAGCGGAAACGACCACGGCGAATAACGATGGTATGAAGCTCAGCATTGCTGTCAATTATGGTGGTCGTTGGGATATTACCAATGCGGCTCGCAAACTTGCACGACAAGTACAAGAGGGTCAGATCGCAGCCGATGATATCGATATCAATCTTTTTGCCGAAAATCTGTCGTTATCGTGTGTGAAAGACCCAGACCTTTTTATCCGCACAGGTGGCGAAAAGCGCATAAGCAATTACCTGTTATGGCAGCTTGCGTATTCAGAGCTTTACTTTACCGATGTGTTGTACCCGGACTTTGACGCCAATGAGCTGGACAGGGCGCTCGATTTCTATGCGAGTCGGCAACGTCGTTTTGGTAAAACCGGTGAACAGGTAACGGGAAACCATGCTTAAACAAAGAGTCATCACGGCTGTATTACTGCTGTTGGGGTTTGCGGCAATTCTTGCGTTCTCCTCGGAAGATGTATTTACGCTGTTCATTGGTTTGCTGGTTGCGGCGGCTGCTTGGGAGTGGGGCCGCTTATGCGGCATTGTTACTGAGAACATGCAGCTGGTGTTTGCGGCAGCTATTGGTGTGCTGTGCGTTTTTGTTTTGTATTCACCTTTGGCCGATAGTGCTGTTCGCTGGGTATTGCTCATCGCATTGCTGTTCTGGCTATCAGTCTTAGTGCAGTTTTATCTGCAGCCTGTACTGCCTGCTATCAATTCGGTTCAGGTAGGTTTGTTGTGTATCGGTGTAATGGTGTTAATAAGTGCGGGCATAGCCATCCAGTATCTTCGAAGTAGTGCAGACGGAGCATCCAATGCCTTACTGCTGTATGCAATGGCTGTGGTGTGGGTTATGGACATAGGAGCCTACTTTTCGGGCCGAAAGTTTGGCAAACGAAAACTTGCCCCACTGATCAGCCCAGGTAAATCCTGGGAGGGCGTGTACGGAGGGCTTGCGAGTACCGTTGTGTTGCTGCTGTTAGCGATGCTCGTATTAAACCTGCCCGAGGGTAGTGTGCTCAAGTTACTAATTGCGACTGTATTTGCCGCAGGTGTATCCGTGCTTGGCGATTTATTTGAAAGTCGCATTAAACGAGCGGCCGATATGAAAGACAGCAGTCAGCTGTTACCTGGGCATGGTGGTGTGTTAGACAGGCTGGATGGTGTTGTCGCCGCCTTACCTGTTTTTGCTTTCTTCTGGGCCTGGTTGTAATGCCACTGCAATCGGTTGCCGTTCTTGGGTCAACTGGGTCGGTAGGGAAACACACCCTTGAAGTCATTGCACTTCACTCCACGCGTTTTAATGTTCATTTATTGTGCGCAAATTCCAGCGTGGATTTGATATTTGAGCAGTGCCGGCAATTCCAGCCCGCGCTTGTTTTTATGCAGCAAGAACCTGCAGCTGAGCAGCTGCACACGCTTATTACACAGGCAGGGCTTGCCACAAAGGTGTTACACGGCGAAGCAGCGTTATGTGAGGCGCTAGGGTCGACAGACGTTGACATTGTGGTTGCGGGAATCGTTGGAGCAGCTGGTTTAATGTCAACGCTCGCGGCAGCTCAGGCCGGAAAACGCGTGTTATTGGCCAATAAAGAATCACTTGTAATGAGTGGCGACTTGCTTATGCAGTCAGCCAAAGCCTCAGGTGCGCAAATAATGCCCACCGACAGCGAGCACAACGCCATATTTCAATGTCTTTTTGGCCCAGATGCTCGAGCTAACACTGTAGGTGTAGAAAAAATAATGTTAACGGCATCGGGCGGACCATTACGGGTTTGTACGAAAGAACAGCTAGCTGTTGTAACGCCGCAACAAGCTTTGAAGCACCCAAATTGGTCCATGGGACCAAAGATTTCTATCGATTCTGCGACCATGATGAACAAAGGTCTGGAGCTGATAGAAGCCTGCACTTTATTTGATAAAACTCTGCAGGATATTGAAGTTATCGTGCACCCGGAGAGTATCATTCACTCCATGGTGCAGTACCGGGATGGTTCGGTGTTAGCTCAGATGGGCCCGCCAGACATGCGTGTTCCGATAGCGCATGGCTTGTCCTGGCCCGAACGCATCAGCTCTGGTGTAACACCGTTAGATTTTACAAGCCTGTCTGCCTTGCATTTTGAAAAGCCGGATACCGATCGGTTTCCATGCTTGAGAATGGCTGCAGAGGCGCAGGCGACAGGTGGTACAGCGCCAACGGTACTCAACGCGGCTAACGAGATCGCGGTTGAGGCCTTTCTCGACGGTTTTGTCTCATTTTTACAACTTGCAGATACAGTTGAATACACTTTATCCACAGTAAAAATCTCCCCGGCAACGGATTTGAGCACTATTATTGAAGCGGATAAAGAAGCAAGAATAATTGCACAAACTAGAATCAATGCATTGCCTGCATAAACCTGCCGATACAATCATGCCTCATGTTCAGTAACGTTCTTTTCAGCGTTGTCGCTTTTATCGTGGCTCTCGGCATTTTGGTCGCGATTCACGAATTTGGGCATTTCTGGGTTGCCAGAAAAGTCGGGGTTAAAGTGCTGCGTTTTTCTGTGGGTTTTGGCAAGGCACTTTGGACGCGCGTCGGTAAAAAAGACGATACAGAATTTGTCGTGGCTGCCATACCCTTGGGTGGCTATGTGAAGATGTTAGATGAGCGCGAAGCGCCGGTGTTGCCCAGTGAGCAAAGCCGTGCGTTTAATCGACAGCCCTTATGGGCACGCACCGCTGTCGTTATCGCAGGCCCCATGGCGAATTTTCTGCTGGCGATCGCCGCTTACTGGATCGTTATGATGATCGGCATTAGCGGTGTAGCGCCCGTTATTGGGGATGTCGCGCCATCAACACCGGCTGCGCTAGGTGGTTTTCAGGCCGAAGATCGAATACTGGCAATCAACAACAACGAGACGCAGTCCTGGACTGAGGCGCGCATCGCGCTGCTGGAGGGGAGCCTCGATGCCGACCGGCCTTTGCTTATTCGAGTTGAAACGGCAAACGGTGCCATCACCGACAGGGAGCTGGATGTTGGCGACCGGCAGTTGTTGAAAGAAAGCGGCGATCTGGTCGCTAATCTCGGTTTTAGTTCGTGGTGGCCTGCCATTGAACCGGTCATGGGGCGAGTTGTTCCAGGGGATCCGGCTAGCGTTGCCGGAGTCGAGGCTGGAGACAAGGTGCTTGCCGTTGACGGCGCTCCAATTCAGACCTGGAGAGAATTTGTCACGCTGGTTCAGCCAAGTGCGGGCAAAGCGATGCAGCTCTTGATTGAGCGGCAGGGGCAGGAATTACAGTTAAACGTCACACCTCAAGCCATTGAGGTGAATGGCCAGACGATTGGTCGCATCGGTGTGGCCGAAACGCAATCGGCTGGCATGCTTGAGAAGCTTCGGGTGAAGGTGCAATATCCGCCGCTGGAAGGGCTTGTGAAGGCGTTTCAGCGAACTTGGGAGATGACCTTACTGACCTTGCGCATGTTGGGTAAGCTTTTGAGTTTTCAGGCGTCAATAGACAATATCAGTGGACCAATAAGCATTGCACAGTTCGCCGGTCAGTCAGCGCAAATCGGAATTGATCATTACATCAACTTCATTGCAATGATCAGTATCAGTTTGGCGGTGCTTAACTTGTTACCAATACCGATGTTAGACGGTGGGCATCTTTTGTATTTTGCTGCAGAAGCTGTTATGCGAAAGCCTGTGTCCGAACGGGTGCAAATAATGGGTCAGCAACTAGGCTTAGTACTGCTTGGCTGCTTGATGTTTGTGGCGTTTTACAATGATATTTTTCGGTTGGTTCAATGAATCGCGTTATGACTCTGCGTTTTTCCGTTGCTTTGTTACTGCTGCTGCTTTGCAGCCCGTTTGCAACTGCGCAGCAAGACGGTAGTTTTGTTGTCAGTGATATCGTTGTAGAGGGAAACGAACGCATCGATCTCGGCACCATTCTGACTTATTTGCCTGTTAGAACACGTGACCAATTTGACCCTGCCACAGATAGTGCAAGAGCACTTCGTGCCCTCTATGACACCGGTCTATTTAATGATGTTGTCATAAAACGACGCAATGCGAATGTGTTGTTGGTTGAGGTTGAGGAAAGACCGTCTATTGGCAGTATTACTATAGAAGGTAACGATAAAATTCCGACTGATGAACTTGAGTCTTCTTTACGGCAAGCCGATATTGCACGTGGACGTGTGTATAACCGCTCCATATTGGAGACCGTTGAGCGCGAATTGCGCCGAGTGTACTTCAGTGCTGGTAATTATGGTAGCGAAATTAATATAGAAGTCGAAGAGCTTGAGCGCAATCGCGTGGCGCTGGATATCAATATAGTTGAAGGTGCAATTGCCAAAATTCAGCACATCAACATTGTTGGCAATAAAACTTATTCTGAAGACGACTTAGTTGATCTTTTGCTCTCGGCCGAATACACGCCTAACCCTTTTAGTTCTGCAGATGAATATTCGCAGGTAAAGCTCGCGGCCGATATCGAAACCCTTCGCTCCTATTATCAGGATCGTGGCTTTATACGATTTGAAGTAGTTTCAACGCAAGTTTCAATATCCCCGGACAAACGCGATATTTTTATTGTTATCAATATCAATGAAGGTGATCGCTACACTGTCCGCGATATTACTTTAGGGGGCCAGGTTGATGTACCTGAAGAAGAGCTTAAATCTTTACTGCTGGTGAAAGAAGGCGATGTATTCGCACGGAAAGATATTGTTCGTAGTAGTAACTTTATAACAGACAGACTGGGTCAGGATGGATTTGCGTTTGCTGAAGTAGATGTACTTCCAGATATCAATGACGATTCAAAAGATGTCGGACTTAATTTTGTGGTTAAACCCGGGAAGCGAGTGTATGTTCGCCGTATTACTTTTACTGGGCAGTACAAAACCAAGGACGAAGTTCTGCGTAGAGAAATGCGTCAATTTGAAGGAAGTCGCTTTTCACCAGCGCTGGTAAGCCGTTCGCGTGTTCGTTTGCAACGATTGCCGTTTATGCAGTCGGTTAGCATCTCAACACCGCGAGTTCCCGGAACCGATGACCAGGTTGATATGATAGTGGAAGTTGCTGAAGGGCCATCCGGTTCTTTCAGTGCAGGCTTTGGTTATGGTACTGAAGGTGCTTCGATAAACCTGGCATTTTCACAGGAAAACTTATTCGGTACGGGTCAAAGTATGCAGTTTGCGTTTGACAACACCGACACCACTCGACAGCTATCACTCTCTTTCAGAAATCCGTATTTTACCGATGATGGAATAAGCCGAACCTTGCGCGCGTTTATTTCTGAAACAGATACTTCGCAAAGATCATCCACGTCCACCTACCTGAGCAGTTCTCGTGGAGCCAGTGTCAATTTTGGCGTTCCGTTAAGCGAATTTTCAACGTTTAGAGTCGGTGGTGGTTACGAGCGGACCGAGATAGGGCAGACAGTGAGTACGCCTACAGATATTGTCGATTTTGTAGAGGAAAACGGTGATACCTACGATCTGCTCAACTTTAACCTTGGGTTTTCTTACGATACGCGCAACCGCACAGTATTTGCCACGAAAGGTGCGATTAATCGATTTAGCCTGGACTTTAGCGTGCCATTTAGTGATCTCACATACTACAAGGCCGGTTATGGCTTCGAAATTTTCCATGCGCTCACAGACCGATATACGCTGTCGGCGACCGCCAGAGTAGATGCTGGGGCTGGATACGGCGATTTTGACCGTATACCGTTTTTTAAACGCTACTTTGCCGGTGGTGTAAGAACGCTGCGCGGCTATCGCAGTGGTACCCTTGGACCCAGAGATTCGTTCGGAAATGCCTCCGGGGGTGATTTTAGAACGCTGGGTACGGTGGAGCTTATTTTTCCACCACCGTACGTAGAAGAGCCTGGTGCCACGCGCTTTAGTCTATTTACAGATTTTGGTAACGTATACAGAGTGTTTGACGAATTTGACTCTGATGAATTCAGAGCGTCGTACGGTGTCGCATTTGTGTGGCTCTCACCGGTCGGACCATTGACATTTAGTTGGTCTGTCCCCTATAACGACAGGGCAGGTGACAGCATACAAAATTTCCAGTTCACCATAGGCTCCATATTTTAGGTATGGGATAAAAATGCCACAAAAGAGATTGCAAGTGACAAATGCTAATATCAGCCACTGTTTGACGCCCATGCGTTTGGCTGTATCGATTCTGGAGGTTATGGGTGTAAGGACTATGGGTCTAAGAACCATGGGTCTAAGGACGAGAGTGATGGCGAGTTCGGTGGCTGGTCTGAGACTATTCTGCGCTACCATGCTGCTTGGTTTATCCCTGTCTGCACATGCAGACGATTCATCACCTGCAAAAATTGGTTTTGTCGATATTCCTTACTTGATCGAACGAGCGCCACAGGCGCTTGATGCAGAGCAACGTCTTGAGGCTGAGTTTGCGCCGCGCCATGATGAGCTTGAAGCGCAGCGCTCAGATCTTGCAGCGTTAACGGCGCGTTTAACGGATGGCAAACTCGAATTGCCAGAAGCGGATCAGCTGCGGTTGGACCGAGAAACCCGAAGTCTTGAGCGTCGCATCAAACGCTCTGAACAAGATTTTCGTGAAGAGCTTAATATCCAGAAAAACAGCGAATTTAAGAAGGTCCGAATATTGGTTCTTGAGGCTATTGCCAGTTTTGGTAAACAGAATGACTACGATCTCATTGTGAGTGATGGTGTTTTGTTTGCCAACAAACGCATTGATGTTACGGAGCGAATTCTGGAAAACCTTGAAAAAGAAAACGCCCGTTTACAATCCAAAAATTAATTCAACGACAGGCGGGGGCCGCTTGTGAAATTGGGTGATCTTGCTAAGCAGTTGGATTTGCAATTGTACGGCGATGATAAAGCGACTGTCCAGTCACTGGCTCCAGTTTCCCGAGCAACAAAAGATGACATCTGCTTTGTTGTTTCCAATAAATATTTAACCGAACTTAAAGCCTGTCGTGCTGGCGCGATCATCGTTCCAGAAGAGCTTCTTGCGCACGTGCCAGGAAATGCGCTTCAATCGCTCAATCCTTACGCAAGCTATGCTCGTGCATCCTGGATTTTGCAACCTGAAACACGCCCTGCTGCCGGCGTACACCACACTGCCGTTATCGATCCGTCTAGCACTATCGATGCGTCTGCTTCTATCGCAGCCAATGTTGTTATTGGTAAAAATGTTGACATCGGATCGGATGTGCTTGTCGGCGAGCACTGCGTAATAGGTGACAATGTATCGATTGGTTCAGGGTGTCGTCTGTTTGCTCGAGTGACCATTTACCATGGCTGCAGGCTGGGGCAGCATTGCCGACTTCAGAGCGGATCCGTGGTTGGATCAGAGGGTTTTGGTTATGCGTTTGACAATGGCTGGCAGGCAATTCACCAAGTGGGTGGTGTGCAAGTGGGCGATCATGTGCATATAGGCGCCAATACCACTATCGATCGGGGTGCCATGGACGATACGGTTATCGGCAACGGCGTCATTTTGGATAATCAAATACAGATTGCTCACAACGTCAGGATTGGGGACAATACCGCGATTGCAGGTTGTGTGGGTATTGCTGGCAGCACGCATATTGGTTCGCATTGCCAAATTGGTGGAGCCTGCAACATTGTTGGACATTTGAAAATAGCCGATCAGGTTGTGTTATCGGCCACTTCATTTGTTTCGCAATCCATAAAAGCACCTGGGCGCTATAGTTCAGGTGTGCCCTTGCAAGAAAGCCATCGATGGCGTCGCTCATTTGCGGCCATGACACGCATTGATGAGCTACTGAAACGGGTTAGAAAAATAGAGCGTCAACTAAAATAGTTGAGAACACATCGATCAGAATAGGTCGATGATAATTAGATTGATGAGGATAAGATGAGGAGTCATTGTGGAAGGGCCTGACGATATTCGAGAAATACTGAAGTACCTGCCGCATCGATATCCTTTCCTGTTGATTGACCGAGTCCTGAGCTTCGAAGCAGAGGGCGCATTGACGGCGATCAAGAACGTGACATTTAACGAACCGATTTTCACAGGTCACTTTCCACAGTCTCCAGTTTTTCCAGGTGTATTGATTCTTGAGGCGATGGCGCAGTGCTGTGCCTTGCATGCGTTTAAAACGCTCGGTGGTTACCCAAGCGAAGAAACCTTGTATTTGCTTGTCGGAATTGACAATGCACGTTTTAAGCAGCAGGTGGTTCCTGGTGATCAGCTAAAACTTGAAGTTAACCGTACTCGTATCCGCCGCGGAATATCCAAATACACAGGCCTTGCAACTGTTGATGATAAATCAGTTTGTCAAAGCGAGATTGTAATCGCTAAAAACGAGATAGAACTTTGATTCATTCAACGGCGATCATAGACCCAAGTGCCAAGATAGGCGAAGGTTGTGAGATTGGCCCCTACAGTATTGTTGGCGAAGGTGTCGAGATGGGCAAGGGCTGTGTGCTTGGGCCTCATGTCGTGCTTAAAGGCCCTACAAAGCTCGGTTCCAATAATCGTATCTTCCAGTTTGCGTCCGTCGGTGAGGACCCTCAAGATCTAAAATACGCAGGCGAAAAAACTGAATTGCATTTGGGTGATAACAATACGATTAGAGAGTATGCCACCATAAACCGAGGCACCGTGGGTGGTGGTGCTTTGACCAAAATTGGTAGCGATAATCTCTTTATGGCGTACATTCATGTCGCGCACGATTGCCTAATTGGTGATAACACGGTATTCGCCAATGGCGCATCCTTAGCCGGCCACGTTGAAGTAGGAGATCACGCTATTCTTGCAGGTTTTGCCTGTGTGCATCAGTTTTGCACGGTTGGCGAGCATGCGTTTGTCGGGCTTAACTCAGTTGCAAATCGAGATGTACCACCGTTTATGATGGTGGTTGGTAATTACGCCGAGGCCAAAGGGATCAATAAAAACGGATTGCGTCGTCGGGATTTTAGCGAAGAGGCTATCGCAGCCTTACACCGCGCCTACCTTGCACTGG
>CAYSZH010000068.1:0-22879 GCA_964435305.1 uncultured Granulosicoccaceae bacterium | reverse complement strand
GGGTAGAAAAGTAACTAAAATGATGTCCAACCCCACTCAACTGGAGCAGTTTTAATGTCTTTCGATCTGAGCTTGAATTGGGCCATCAACAGCTTACTGCATACAATGAAGAGCAACAATTGTTGCAAGACACCCAATTCGATGATTTAGGGTTTTTCGCTAAGGTGAGCCTTAAGGCAATCACTGCAGATACACATTACAGCGATCCATTTGCAAAATTACCACTGTTAGTGATCGCGTATCTGAACAACGACCTTGATCAGGCACAGCAACATGCATCAATAATAGTGACAGAAATGAATCAAATGAATGGTGAGTTATTTTCCGAGCAGTCTCTTTTGGAGAGATACCAAAACGTGAGAGATTATATATACATGTCGGGCTCTCTCGAAGAGAGAAAATCCCTACTTATTTATGAGGCACTGAAATACACTTTTGGAGAATAAAAGTAGCCGCAAGCTGGAATTCAACATTCCTATGTGCGGCCAGGCCATCAATCGCATGCCTGCCTATTAAACACGATAAACCCTAACCCACCAAGTTTTAACTCATCGGAAAGCGACTCTTCATCAAGCGATCAAACCAACGTACCGCTAAACCATCTACTGTATTCTGGACACCAAACGAAAATCGCTCGGATAGGGGTTTCTTTTTCTTATATTTAACGAGCATCACATCAGAATCATCGCAAGCTTTCATCAAATAGGCATCGCTGGTTAATAATTCATCGGCCAGTTTGTTGTCCAGCGCATCCTGACCCGACCAGATCTCCCCTGTTGCCACTGTCTCTATATCTAGCTGGGGACGACGCTCTTCCACATAGCCTTTAAACTGTCCGTGAATTTTTTCAATGTCTTCTAAAAACTTCTCACGGCCCTCGTCTGTGTTTTCTCCAAACATGGTGAGGGTACGTTTGAATTTACCAGCCGTGAGCATTTCAAAATCAATGTTGAACTGCTTCAGCAAGCGATTAAAGTTAGGGATTTGCGCTACGACGCCAATGGAACCCAGCACAGCAAACGGTGCGGCTATAAGCTTGTCGGCCACACAGGCCATCATATAACCGCCACTGGCCGCGATCTTATCCACACAGATAGTCAGTGGCACATCGTGTTGTTTGATTCTATCAAGCTGGGATGCCGCTAGGCCATACGATGTCACCATACCGCCACCGCTTTCAAGACGAACAACGACCTCGTCTTCACTGGTTACTGTGGTGAGTATGGCCGTAATTTCTCGGCGCATTTTCTCAACTTCACTGGCTCTGATATCACCATCAAAGTCGAGCACATACACACGTTTCTTTTTTTCATTTGCTACTACTGTTTCGCCATCACCACGTTGTTTCTTGGCTTTTTTTGCCGCCGCTTTGTTGGCCTTTTTCTCCGCCTTTTCTTCAGCTTTTTTGTCTTTCATGGCAAGCTTATGAGCACTGTCATCAAGTAATGACATGGACAAGGCTTCTTTCAGATCATCCAACTGTTCGTTTAAATGCGTTATTTCAAGCCGCCCTTCCGGGGATGATTTTTTGCCGCGCATGCCAAGCGCCGCTATGGCAAACACCACAATGAGAATGGCAACCACAAACGTCATTACTTTTAATAGAAATAGCCCGTAGCTTGCGAAAAATTCAGCCACCTTTCCCCCTAGGAGTGTTTAATAAACCAGCAATTATGGATGCGCGCATTGCGCTGAAAATCTTTATCTATCGACCAACGCGACCTATCTTCAATCTTAAACGCTTTTGCATTTGTGGGCGATGATAAGTTTTCAGACAGTTTAAAGCGACGATAGTTGTTAGAAAATATCAGTAGACCGTCGCTTGCCAGCAAGTCCATGCACTGCCTGATACAGGATTCGTGGTCGCGCTGCACATTCCAGTCAGCATCCACACCAGTGGAATTGGAAAATGTTGGCGGATCGAGAAAAATAAAGTCGAATTCAACTTTTTCAGCTTTAGAAGCGTTTTTCAACCAACCCATTACATCTTGCTTAAGGACTGTGTGTGCTGTTGTATCACAATTATTGCGTTGCAGGTTTCGCATCGCCCATTGGCAATAACGGTTAGATAAGTCCAGTGATAAGGACGTACTGGCACCGCCAACAGCGGCGGCCACGCTCATGCTTGCGGTGTAAGCGAACAGGTTTAAAAAACGCAGCCCCTTTGCGTTGTCCTGAATATAACGCCTAACTAGGCGATGATCCAAAAAGAGCCCCGTATCCAAATAATCACTCAAATTAACTTCAAACTGACATCCCTGTTCTTCTAACAAGGCTTTAACACCCTGCCCAGCCTGCTTTTCGTACTGCGCAAGGCCAGACTGCTTCTCACGTAATTTTAAATGGATATTGGCCTTGTCTACATTCAACAGCGCCGGCAAGCATTTCATAACAGCCTTCAAACGGGCTTGTGCCATGACGGTATTCACCGTTCGAGGTGCTTGGTATTCGTGCACAACAACGTGCCGCGAATCACAATCGTACACATCCACTGCAACGGCAAATTCAGGTACGTCAGCATCGTATAAGCGGTAGGCGCGCAAGCCTTCTCTTTTAATCCAGCTGCGAAGATGCTTCTCGTTTTTCTTTAATCGGTTAATGAACGGCTGCGCATCGACATCCGTCGCTGCATCACCCGACAGTTGCCCAGTTTCTGAAAACTCCTCAGGGCATTGCGCGATGTCTTTTACGGCGCTTGCTGCAGCACCCTGTTTTGGTCTCAAGCTTGTGGGCACATCGCCGGTATACAAAGCGCAATCAATGCCGCCATTGCGCACATTAAGCGTTCGGTTCGCAGGCAGCCGCGCTTCTTTCATTGGCGCGCTTAACGCACTGAATAAACCAAATGACCAACCAGGGTAGTAGCGACTTAAGCCTTCACCCAATTCCGTGTAAAAGGCCTTGTCGGTAGCCAAGCGCTCGCCATAGGGAGGGTTACTCACTAACAGACCAGCGTTTGCGTTAGCGACCTGACTCACATCCACAGCTCCACGACGAATATCTTGCTGAATAAATTGAATGTCACTTCCAAGATCGGCCAAAACCGCATTTTGCCGAGCATAATCGAGTGCTCGCGCATCTGAATCGGCCCCGATCAACGCCACTGGCGACGCTATTCGTGCCGCTACCGCCGCATTTTTGACCTCAGCCCACATGCTTTCATCATGTCCAAGCCAGCCGTCAAAGCCGTTGTACTCTCGGGTTAAACCGGGTGCAATCTTACAAGCCATCATCGCCGCCTCTATCACCAGAGTGCCAGAGCCACACATGGGATCAACGAACGCATCCCCGCTGGTGACGCGATGCGGCCAGTTACATTCCAATAATAAGGCGGCTGCTAAATTTTCCTTTAATGGTGCTGGCCCGGCTTGCTGTCGGTATCCTCGGCGGTGCAAACTGGCACCGGACAAGTCCAGCGCAATACGCGCTTTGTTTTTATGCACATAAACATTGACGCGCACATCGGGTGTGTCACGATCCACATCCGGGCGACGCCCCGATTTTTCGCGAAATTGATCCACGATGGCATCTTTGACCTTCAAGGCCCCGTATTGGCTGTGGGTTATTTCCGACTGCGCTGAAAAGAAGTCGACCGCCAGAGAGCCGTCTTCTTTCAAATGCGCAGACCAGTCAAGCGTCTGGACAAGCTCATACAGCGTTTCCGGAGAATCCGCATCACCTGAGGCCAAGTGCAACAACACGCGATTAGCCACGCGTGACCACAGGCAGGCTTCGTAAGCCGCCTTCAAACCACCACCAAATCGCACGCCTGCGCCGGCCGTGTTGACATGGTTGATCCCCAAGGCTTTGAGTTCTGCTGCAAGTAGGGTCTGCAGACCTGAAGCACAGGTTGCATAAAGTTGATCGTGAGCGCGCATAGAGCGAATATCGTCAGTGGAACCTTATTTTACCCCTTTCGGACGCAGGCTCGGGCAAATTGACCTCAAAATCAGCCCACTACTTGCAGTAATCAATGATAATGACGATATCGAGCCTAGAGCTTGCGAAAACGCGAATACCGATATGAAACTAACCAGTTACGGAGCAGCCGAAGAAGTCACCGGCTCATGTCATCTTATCGAAGTTGGTGATCGTAAAGTCCTGCTCGACTGTGGCCTTATACAAGGGCGCCGTAAAGATGAGCTGCGCAACCACGACCCTTTTCAGTTCGACCCGGCGACACTCGATGCAGTGGTGCTAAGCCATGCGCATATCGATCATAGTGGTCGCTTGCCTATGTTGATTCGTTATGGCTTTAAAGGCCCCATTCACACACACGAAGCCAGCAGCGATTTATGTCGGGTGTTACTTAAAGACTCGGCCAGCCTGAATGAACGCGACGTACAGTACCGAAACAAGATCCGCGCGCGCAAAGGCAAACCCATGCTCGAACCACTCTACTCCAAGCAGGATGTAGAAGAAACGATTCGACGCTTTAGAAATGTGCGTTACCAGGAAGCCGTTGAAATTGTGCCTGGGGTCAGCATAAAACTCTACGATGCCGGGCATATTCTTGGGTCGGCCATTGTTGAACTAACGCTCAACGAAGGGGATGAAACACGTACGCTTGTTTACAGTGGCGACCTTGGACACAGAGGTGCACCCATATTGCGCGATTTCACACACCTTGAACACGCCGATTTTGTATTGATGGAAAGTACCTACGGCAACCGTTTGCATAGAGACTGGTCAGAAACCTTTGACGAAGTCAGTGCCATCGCCGAGGCCGTCAAGTCAAGCCCGGGCAATATTTTAATTCCAGCATTTTCTGTGGGCAGAAGCCAAATGATTTTGTATATGTTTGCGCGTTACTTTAACGAGTGGGGTCTGGATCGCTGGCAAATATTTCTTGATAGCCCAATGGCAATTGAAGCCTCCGACATTTACCTTAAACATACCCATCTTTATGACGAAGTGGCGGCTGAATTTTACAATCAACATGGACCATTACTAGACTTACCGAATCTTAAGTTCACCAAAGCACCAGAAGAATCCATGGCGGTTAACAGAATGAAATCGGGCGCCATTGTGGTAGCAGGTAGCGGTATGTGTACCGGTGGACGCATTCGCCATCATTTAAAACACAACGTCTGGCGGCCTGAGTGTCATGTGATCATTGCCGGATACCAATCCCCTGGCTCCACCGGACGTAAGTTGGTTGATGGCGAGCCCTTTATCCGTTTATTTGGACAACGCATTAAGGTGGCAGCGCAAATTCACACTGTGGGAGGCCTCTCGGCGCACGCTGATCAGCAAGGAATGATGGATTGGTACTCAAGCTTTAAAAACAAACCACCGGTGCTACTGGTGCACGGCGAAAAGAGAGCGCAAAAAACCCTGGCGAAACGACTGCGCAAAGAATGTGGCGCATCGGCCCGCCCCGCCAAGCGCGGCAAAAGCACCAACTTACTCTCCGCCAAGCCGTTTTAACCTTGCCTGTAGCAAGGGTGTTTGTGTATAAGGAGAGTACCTAAAAATCATTAGGGTCGTTTGCAGCTACACTGCGAACGCGAGCGTTACGTTAGCGTTATTTAATATTAGTCCATACCTGCAACAAACATAATGCAGGTGAAGATTGATCAAAAACGAGTATGCAATATGAGCACTGAAAGAGAATCTATGGAGTTTGATGTTGTTGTTGTCGGCGCTGGCCCTGCCGGGCTCAGCACAGCAATCCGACTCATGCAGCTAGCAAACGAAAAATCACAAGAAATCAGTGTGGTTGTATTGGAAAAAGGCTCGGAAGTTGGCGCACATATTTTATCGGGTGCCGTTATCGAACCACGCGCATTGAACGAGCTCATTCCCGACTGGAAAGATCAGGGCGCGCCATTAAAAACCGCCGTGACCGAAGATGAAATATATTATTTCACCAAGGCCGACGGCGCGTTAAAAATTCCTAACCTGCTGGCACCAAAAACCATGCACAACCATGGCAACTACATTGCCAGCGTGGGCAACCTGACACGTTGGCTTGCCGAACAAGCTGAAAGCTTGGGTGTTGAGATTTTTCCGGGCTTTGCCGCAGCTGAAGTGCTGTACAACGAAGACGGTAGCGTAAAAGGCGTTGCAACCGGAGACATGGGCTTAGATGCCGAAGGCAACCCGAAGGATAGCCATGAAGTGGGTATGGAATTGCATGCCAAGTACACCGTTTTTGCTGAAGGCTGTCGTGGTCATCTGGGTAAGCAGCTCATCAAAAAATTCTCTCTTGATGAAGGCCGCTCTCCGCAGCACTACGGCATTGGTATAAAAGAGCTTTGGCAAATCGATCCAAAGAAACACAAACCGGGGCTGGTATTACATGGAACCGGGTGGCCATTAAACGAAACTAAAACCACCGGCGGCGCATTTTTATATCACCTGGAAGACAACCAGGTGGTTGTCGGTTTAATTATCGATTTAAACTACAGCAACCCGCACTTAAGCACGTTTGACGAGTTTCAGCGCTTTAAGCACCACCCACTGGTGGCCAAGCAGCTCGAAGGTGGAGAACGTATCTGCTATGGCGCCCGCGCCATTGTCAAAGGTGGGCTAAATTCGCTTCCACAAATGCATATGCCCGGCGCACTCCTAGTAGGTTGCGATGCGGGCACATTAAATTTTGCCAAAATCAAAGGCACGCACACCGCGATGAAGTCAGGCATGGTGGCCGCCGAAACTCTGGCCGCCGAACTTGCCAAAGGGGACGATCGAGCGATAGATGCCGCATCTTATGAAGCCAACTTTGAAAACAGTTGGGCCTATAAAGAGTTGCATACCTCACGAAACTTCGGCCCGGCAATGCACAAGTTCGGTATGTTCCTCGGTGGCATGTACAACTTTGTTGATCAGAGCATCTTCAACGGAAAAATACCGTTGAAAATGCGCGATGATATTCCCGACCATGCCACGCTCAAGCGCGCTGATAGCAGCACCCCTATTGAGTACCCCAAGCCAGATGGCAAGATCAGCTTCGATAAACCCTCCTCGGTATTTATGTCCAACACCAACCATGAGGATAACCAGCCGGTTCACCTGAAACTGACGGACGTCAGCACCCCGATAAAAGAAAATTTACCAAAATATGCGGAGCCAGCGCAGCGCTACTGCCCCGTGGGTGTGTACGAGGTGGCCGTTGAAGAAGATATTCCCAAGTTTGTTATCAACTCCCAAAATTGCATACATTGTAAAACTTGCGATATAAAAGACCCCAGTCAAAACATTACCTGGGTCACGCCAGAAGGCGGTGGTGGGCCAAATTATCCCAATATGTAGTGAGAATTCACTGTGTTTTGCAAGGGCCACCATCTGCCTACTTGCACTACTTTAATAGTCACTGTTACCCTTGTGGAATCACGATCTAGCCTTATTGTTTGTAAAAGCCGTGTTGATTTTCTGGCACAATTTTGCCAGCTCTGATCGACCGTAATTTTTTGCCAAGCAACTTACTTGGCACCATTTATTCGCAAAGGAGAACAACATGATGGGAATGCTTCTCGCATTAGTCGTAGGCTGGTTACTTGGACGCAATTGGGACCAGGTTAAGCAGATGTATCATGACAAAGTGACCGCAAAGCAAAATAAAGCAGGCAACGTCACTAAAGTTGAAGACTAAGACCAGTCCAGAACAAAACCCATCCGGTACGATACATAAGCCGTTTGGGTAGTGTATTGAATGAATCCAGATCTTAAAGGCCGCACAAGCGGCCTTTTTTATTCGTTTTGGAACAATATCTCCGCGCTCATGTAAAACTGAGTGCTACTTAAAAACCTCGATAACTATACAGCGTGCTGAAAACAGGTGTAGTGCAGTGAAAACTATTGGTCTGCTTGGCGGTATGAGCTGGGAGAGTACCGTTGTGTACTACCAACATTTAAATCAGCAAGCACGGGTGGAACTCGGTGGTTTGCATTCAGCGGCCATTTTAATGTGGTCTTGCGACTTTGCTCAGATAGAAGCCTTACAAGCAAAAGGCGATTGGGATGAAGCAGGTGCAATATTAGCGCAAGCGGCAAAAAACCTTGAAGTGGCTGGTGCCCAATGCATGTTGATTTGCACCAATACCATGCACAAATTGGCTGATCAGGTGCAGTCGGCGATCAACATACCACTCATTCATATCGCCGATGCCACAGCGGGTGCTATCCATCAAACTCAAGTGCAGCAACCACTACTGCTAGCCACACGCTACACCATGGAACAAGAGTTCTACAAAGGTTACCTTACCGACAATCATAACATCCGTGTCCAAACGCCCAATGCGGCTGGGCGTACACAAGTACACAATATTATTTACGACGAGCTTTGTCAGGGTGTAGTAAAAGACGAGTCACGTACAAGCTATCTTAATATCATTGAGCAGAGTTGCGCCGATGGTGTGATCTTTGGCTGCACCGAGGTTGGCTTGTTATTGAGTGCAGATGATATCAGCGTGCCCGTTTTCGATAGCACCCGGATTCATGCAGAAGCCGCCATGCAGTTTGCGCTTTCTGGGTAAGCCAAGCGCACCGAACGTTCTTCTTTCGCCTTATCGCAGTAGGTTCAATTGCGTCAAACAATTTGACCACTGCACAGCCATAGGGCATACTTTTTTCAAGGGGCAGCGATAGCCTCGTGAGGCGCCAGCCGAACATTCGCATCCTAAAAATTTAAGTGGCCCTTACGGCAAAACCAAGGCTTCAATGTGGCTGCTTTAACTTAACTAAAGAGGATGCAACCTTGACGTCGCCTGTTCAAATTTCCATTTCCCAACTTTCGCGTTTAATAGGCACACCCGATGCGCCTGTCATTCTGGATGTGCGTATTGATGAAGATTTCAATGCTGATCCACAACTCATTCCTGCTGCGATCCGTCACCCATTCGATAAAGTAGACGCAATAGCCGAGCAATTTACTGGTAAAAAAGTGGCGGTCTATTGTCAAAAAGGGCTGAAAATAAGTGAAGGTTCGGCGGCTATTCTGCGCAGCTGTGGTGTTAATGCCGAAGTAATCGAGGGCGGGCATTTTGCCTGGCGAGATGCCAAAATGCCGATGGTGCCGGCGTCCAAAATACCAGCTCAAAACCCACAAGGTCAGAGCGTTTGGGTCACTCGTGTCAAACCCAAAATTGACCGCATAGCCTGCCCATGGTTAATCCGCCGCTTCGTAGATCCAAATGCACGCTTTTTATTCGTAACCGCATCACAAGTACAAAATGTGGCAGAAAAATTCAACGCCGAAGCATTTGATATTGAAGGCGTGTTTTGGAGCCATCGAGGAGATCGGTGCACCTTCGACACCATGTTAGAAGAATTTGAATTGCAAACAGAGCCTTTACAACGGCTTGCCAATATTGTCCGTGCAGCGGATACCGATTGTTTAGACGAAGTGCCTCAAGCTTCAGGCTTACTGGCAGCCTCTTTAGGCCTGTCACGCATGCACTCAAACGACCTTACGCAATTAGATGCCGGCATAGGCCTCTACGATATGTTCTATCGTTGGGCACGAGACGCTACCGATGAAAGTCACACTTGGCCTTCTGGAAAGTCGTAATACCGAGCAATCGCCGCATGAACGAGACAGTCGAAAAAACAGACGCTAGTGTGAATGGTCCCAGTAAGCGCGAAGCGCTTTGGGTTTGGTTAAAAATCGGCTTACTGTCATTTGGTGGTCCCGCGGCGCAAATTGCGTTAATGCATCGGTTCATCGTTGACGAGAAACGCTGGTTATCTGAAAAGCAATATCTCAACGCCTTGAGCTTTTGCATGTTGCTACCCGGGCCTGAAGCCATGCAGCTTGCAACCTATGCAGGTTGGCGTTTACACGGAAGTTTGGGTGGCTTAATAGCCGGTCTGTTATTTGTGATACCAGGTGCCATCGTCATCGCTGTTCTGGCACTGGTTTATTCTTTATATGGTGAGGTTACTCTTGTACACAACCTGTTTATCGGTATAAAAGCCGCGGTAATCGTGGTTGTATTAGAGGCCTTAATGAGGGTTTCCAAAAAAGCGCTCTCATCCGATGCTCATTGGGTCATTGCACTTTTAGCTTTTATCGGTATTTTCTTCCTTGATCTCTCATACCCACTGATTATCCTCGCGGCTGCGCTTTACGGTTTCTTCAGTGAGTCCTCATCTTCAAGCGGGCAACACGCAGGTGCACCAATTAAAGGCATGCTCAGCAATACAGTAAAAACCGTTTTGATTTGGCTGTGTGTTTGGGCCAGCCCAATCGTTGTTATCGGTTTGTTTACTGACCACAACCTATTGCTTCAAATCGGAACGTTCTTCTCTAAATTAGCCGTGGTCACTTTTGGTGGCGCTTATGCAGTACTGGCTTATCTTGGACAGGAAGTGGTTAGCGACTACGCTTGGCTCACTGCGGGCGAAATGATGGATGGGCTTGGGCTTGCCGAAGCAACCCCCGGCCCACTGATTCTGGTTACCGAATTCGTCGGCTTTATCGCTGGCTTTCGTGATGGAGGTGTGGGTATGGCAATAGCCGCTGCACTGCTAACGCTATGGGTCACGTTTACGCCCTGCTTTCTTTGGATATTTGCCGGAGCGCCTTATATAGAGTGGATTTGTGATCAACCGCGTTTAAGAGGTGCGCTCTCTGCCATCACCGCAGCTGTGGTGGGAGTCATTTTAAACCTCTCGGTTTGGTTTGCACTGCATGTGCTCTTTAATGATGTGAGCAGAATGATGCTCGGCCCCTTCAAATCGTGGAGCCCCAATCTCTTTTCTTTAAACTGGATTGTGGCTTTGCAAACTGTGTTGTGTGCTGTGGCTGCATTTAAATTTCACTGGAATATTGTGAAGGTGTTAGCGGTGTCGGCCTTGTTAGGGTTGGCGCTAAGTTCAGTAATAATGTGACTTACAGACAACGTTGAGGTGCGCCATCGATGTTAAATTTCACATAACCTCACTCACATTTTGCTTGCATGGTACTTATGTCTTTTTTGTCACTGCATAAATTGTTAATGCTATGAAAACGAGCAGTATCGGAATTAAGACAAAATCCAACCACCCTACCGCAGCTGAAATACCCAAGGCCGACAGTAAAATGACAAGCGCCGGTGTAAAACAGCATAATGCCGAGACCACTGTGCCGACAATGCCTACTTTGAGTAGATTTTTATTCATTGACTGACCGGTTCTGCTCATGATTAAGTTAGTACTCTAACCTTTGCGCTCTGTTGATGGTTAATTCACTAAGCACCATATTGTACAACATAGGATACAGGCTACACCAACATATACGCGGGTTGTCTTGCTCACAAGAGAACATAGCCTCAAGTTCAGCGTCTCGAACTTCAATCCACGCCTGTTAGGATACACGCAGCTTTTCGATGTAGTGCGGGTTTTGTTCTGTTTTTTTCAGTCACTGTTTCCAGATCTGGTTTAGCTTCTGATCACTTTTTTGATACTCTTCGAACGCACATTACGAATGTTCAACTCAATTCAAACCCGGATTACACCAGGCGAGTTTTCGGAATGCTCTATATAGCCGGCTAGCAAAAGCGCTACTAATACAACAGCAATTATCTAACCGCAAACTCCACGAGAACTAACTTCCGTTTTTCAATCTTCCGATGCATGTGCGCGGTGTTATTGTAAAAAAATTCTGCGCAAGCACCAGCGTCAATTGAAGCGTCACTTAGCCAATTCCTTTGAACGCTTAAACCCACAAAATTACATGAAAGAGAACGCAGGTCAGAATACGCAAATACTCATTCATCAGATTCACTTATGCTTTCTGGCTGATCTGAACTTCTCACTCTAATTTCTGATAAAGCAGACGACACAATACCGGTAGGCACAGCCACCATGCCGAGACCTAGCATTAGTATAAAAAACGTAAAAATGCGCCCACCAGCTGTAATCGGATAGATATCACCGTATCCAACTGTGGTCAGTGATGTAACGGCCCACCACAAGCAATCAAATATTGATCTGAACACTTCAGGTTGCGCTTTATTCTCAAAGTGGTAAATACCCACTGCGGCGAGAAAAAACAGTACCAATGTAGCCAGCGTAAAGACGATTAATTCTTCCTTTGCAAGTATCAATGCTCGGCTAAATCGTGTCATGGCTCGACTGTATCGAACCAGTTTAAGCACCCTCACCAACCGCAATATCCTAAAAAGTCTGACGGAACGTAAATCGATTGCTGTGGCTAAGTAGAACGGGAGAATAGCCAGCAGATCTATCATGCCGTAAAAACTAAAAATGAACTTTAATCTGTTTTGAGAAACAGCAATGCGATACAGGTATTCCAATGTAAAGATGGCCACAATGACTATTTCTGAATAATGCAGAAAGTTTCGAACTCCCTCACTCAAGGATGGCAAGGTACCGATGGAATAGCTGAGGACAGAATATACGATGAGAATCGCCAAACTCCATACAACAACGGGTTTATCCAGTAGGGTTTTCTGTTCCATACACATCTACTATTCTAAATTTTTAAAGAGACGCCTTATATCTGCCCGGGCGAGGGTTATTACAGGCAAGAGTCTCAAGATGATCAAGGTTGCACAATAAAAAAACAACCTCATCGCCTGAATTACCACGGTTACTCAAAACTTATCATTTTCAACTCTTTCAATAAAGCAATATCGAATGGCGATTACCTGAAGCTAACTATGGCCATTACACGCAAAATTAGATAGACGCCAGGCTCGGGTTAGAATACAGCCATCCACGTGCGTAGGGCCCCAAAGTGATTAGAGAAGCGAAACCAGACGATTTCGAGAACGTTATGGCGTTATACGCCCAGCTTCACCCCAACGATCCGACAATAGCGGATGGTTCAGATCGGCGCATTTATGACGAGATTCTTAAAGCAACACACCTTTTTTTATTCGTTCTTGACGATGAAAATGCTCAAATAAGCGCAAGTTGCTACTTAAATTTAATACCGAATATCACTCGCAATGCTTCACCGTACGGCATCATCGAGAATGTCATCACCAATGAGCACTTGCGTAACCAAGGTCATGGCAAGAGAGTTGTAGGACACGCCCTACAATTCGCATGGAACCGTGGTTGTTACAAAGTCATGCTGCAAACAGGGTCGAAGCTTGAGTCGACGCATAATTTTTATGAATCATGCGGTTTCAGTAAATCGGAAAAACAGGCATTTGTTGCGCGACCATAGCTAATGACTGGCGTACAATTGTGCTTCAAGATGACAACAGGCTGAGGAACGCGATGAACTCACGTCGAAATTGGCTTAGGCTACTGAGCATTTTACCCGTGTGGCCCCTATCAGCAACCGCTGCCACACTGGAAAAAACGGCCAAAACCGCTGAAGGTCCGTTTTATCCGAAAACGGCTATGCGCACAGCCGATGTCGATAATGATCTAGTCAAAATCGATCACAAAGAGAAAAATGCCATTGGCGACATTGTGTATGTGACTGGTCAGCTGACCGATATATCGAATCAAGCATTGAGTGGTCTGAGAGTAGAGATATGGCAATGCGATGTTAATGGTCGGTACTTACACCCAGGCGATAACAATCGAACTGAACGGGACGCCGGCTTTCAGGGTTTCGGTCACACCTTCACCGATGAGTCAGGCCAGTACGAATTCAGAACCATAAAACCTGTGTCCTATCCGGGAAGAGCTCCCCATATACACGTTAAGGTCTTTGGCGATGAAACGGTATTAACAACACAGTTTTATATTAAGGATCATCCTGAAAATTCAAACGACGTTCTTTTCAAACGTTTATCGGCTGGAGAGCAAAAGGCAGTCGAAATGGATTTTATTGAAACCAACGACAGAATTGCAGCCGTTGTAGATGTCGTGTGCTAAGCGGCATGCGCAAAACCAACTATCCGTTAAAGATCTCGGAAAAACTGCTTTTGCACACACCCATAATTATTGTTGGTTAATTCAATGGGCTGCGTGCAGCAATTTCTGCTTGCTCCGTTGGCCACTCTGCCGGTAAATTGAGTGTACAACCACTTGCCCAAAATTCAGAACAATCGAGTCGACGATTTTCAAGCGTAACGTTTCCGCTTGGCCAATCAATAGTGCCTACGTACCAGACTGAAAATGGTGCCAAATCTTCTATAGTAGTGACAGTGGTTTCACCTGCAACGTTAAACGTAACCGAACCGTCCGCTTCGGGGTCACCTCCAGAATTCCAGTGTTCAACGAAAACATGGTATGCACCGTTCTCAGGACTGGCCAGGAAAATATTTTCAGGTCCAAAGTTACCGATGTCGTCGACATCCTTAACAGGATTGTCGGAAGGGTCGCCCGCTATACCCCAGTCCGGTTGTGTGCTAACGCAGGTATTCCAGGTGCAGTCGGTTTCCGCATCGTTAATCGAACCGCCTGGCTGGACCAAGTGCAACTCAAAGTCGATCCCTATATCATCCCAATTTAGTGTGAGTTGGATATCTGCACTGGTACAGTCTGTACGCTCGGCTTCGGTGACCAGTACGTACCGACCGGCTGCGTTTGACCAAATACACTTGATTATTTGCCGCCCACAAAACAGAGGTAAATTCACTGAGAAATTTCCATTTTCGTCGGTATCAATGATTCCTTCAATAGCAGACCCGTCGTCTGCAAAGATAGTGTAGGTTCCGTTGCCAACGGCATTAGTTGTTTGATCGGCAATGATTACGCTTGTATCGGGGGTGGTAATACTAAATTCGGAGATATTGCTGTCTGGGCAGTCTTCACAACGAAAGCTTCCAGGCATCGTAAATTCTGGTGCTGGATCTGAGATCACGGAGACTGGCATCATTAGATTCGGATCTTGCATTTCATCTAAGTTTGCGTCAACGTCCGAGCCAGACCCAGAGCAAGCGACCAGAGTAGCGCTAACCGATGCAGCGATTACACTATGAGCTAATTTATTCAATTTTGATCCTTCTGTATAAAATCCAAATTCAGCGGAGACTGGTTTTCTCGCCATTTAAACATTAGTAATAGACAATTTTATACTTTTCCGTATCGCGCTATACGTAAGTCTAGTTTTCAACACCTACAGATGTTATTAAATTCTCGCTAACAATCCATAGAACATAACTAGATGCTGTTATATTCAAATTACAAGCGTAATACCACCCGGAATCCTTCACAATGGATCTACCAGAGATACTAGATGAAACTGAAATCCATCGCGGCTGGCTTAGAGTGATAAAGCGACGCCTTAAACATGCAAACGGTGGAATTCAGGAATACGAAATCATCAATCCAGGCACACATTCAGTGTGCGCTATCGTATTCGATCTAAACAATGATGTCGTGATGGTCGAACAGTATCGCTTTGCACAGAACGCCAGGCTCCTGGAGCTTCCGGCTGGGGCTGTAGAGCCTGGGGAAACTGATGAGCAAGCCATCAAACGCGAAATCCTCGAGGAAACTGGCTACGAAGGCGATATAACGGAGATTGGCGAACACTTTATTGCGGCAGAGCATGGTGTAACACGCCATGTATTTGTTGCTCAAAACTGCAGTCAGGAGAAATCACCCAGTCCGGAACAAAGTGAAATAGACGAAGGTGCAACCGTCCGCGTCATTCCATTAGATAAATTTAAAGAACTCGTACGCGGCGGGAGATTAACCGAAACCGGTGCTGCTTTTATGGCACTGGACCATTTGGGACTTTTATAGAAGTGTCAATTCACCTCTTCATCATCAGCAAGTCAGTGATCTAAGAACATCCAAAACATAAATAGGGTCTGTTTGCGGATTAACAACACAAATACGCAGCACTTTTTCATCTTGCCATGTTGTAGGTAAACACAGCAACGCTCCCGAACGTCTTTTGGTCTCTGCCCAATTATCGATCTCATCCGCAGACAGTCGCGTTGCACGAAATAGAATCACCGTAAGCTGTGGGCCCAGAATCAGTTCAAGACCTTCCATTTCATTAATACCGTTCGCTATTTCTTGCGCTATCAATATAGTTTGATCAATTGCGATCGCATAAGCCTCTGTCCCATAGGTAACCAGCGAAAACCAAAAGGGTAATCCACGCGCCCTACGCGTCAGATGCAACGCATAGTCAGATGGATTCCATTCCGATTGATCGAGCGTATCAAGATAAGCACCTTTCTGCCCGTGTGCTTGCGCACCTTTTATTGAGTTGCGATAGACAAGTGCGCAACTATCATAGGGTGCAAACAACCATTTATGCGGATCAACGATAAAACTATCGGCCATTTCTATACCTGCGAATGTTGCTCCCATATTAGGTGAGGCCAGCGCTGCTAATCCGTATGCCCCATCAACGTGCAACCAGATACCATGCTCAGCCGCCAGGCTTGATAGACCAACAAGATCGTCCACAGCACCACAATTGGTGGCACCAGCATTCGCAACAATGGCGAAAACTTCACAGTCACCTTGCAGCGCGTCGCGAGCGGCCGCTACCAACATACAACCATTACTATCAGTTGGTACTTTAACAATGTCTACATCCATCACCTGACTCACGGCCTTGATACTGCTATGTGCTTCCGTACTGCACAAAATCCCCAAACGATCTGGTCTATTCGTCAATTTTTTCAAATAACTAACGCGAGCGGCATGCATTGCCGATAAGTTTCCCAGCGTTCCGCCCGACACAAACACGCCACCAGCACTTTCTGGCCAGTCAGCTAACCCGGCCAACCAAGCTAATGCCTGATTTTCTGCATATATAGCACCAGAACCGCCGTCCCAATTACCCGCAAATATTTCAGCAGCACCTAATGCCAAGTCCATTCCAAACGATGCTGGAGTTGGGGCCGCTGCAACAAATGCAAGGCTGGAAGGATGGTTAAACGGTCGGGTGGAAGGAGATATAACATCAGAAAATAGTGAGAATGCCTTCTCGCCATCAACACCGTGTTCCGTGATAGCACCGGATAGCGCTTGATGTAAAACATCGTACGATTGAGCACCATTCCGAGGATCGGGTCCGTTGACAATCCGCTCTTGCGCCCAGGCAATCATACGCTCTAACGAGGCGACATCTAAGGGAAATGGATTCACTGCATCTCGCTCCTATTAACCGCCACTCAGATACAACACGAGCCGCTATATCGAACAGCTCTAACTAAGCGCTTCATCACACACTTTCATGTCATTGGGGTAACACATGTCAGATCGGGCCGAACGGGCCCAGATGTGGGCCTCAAGATTGTACCAATCGGGATTGTCATAGCTGCCACCAGCGATAGCTCTAAGACCAGGGCGCATTTCCAGAGTCCAGCTCACGGTCGAACCGCATTGCTTACAAAATTCATTTTGAATCCAACGACCAGTCGTATCAGAATGATACTGAAAACTTGCCAACTCACCGCCTTCAAACTCTACAGCTGAATCCTTAAAATAAACGCCAATACCATAGGGTGCACCCGTTCTTCGCTTACAGCTTGTACAATGACAAGCCATTGCTCGAATGGGGTCACCATTTGTTGTAAATCTTACTGCGCCACATTGGCAACCGCCTGTGTGTGTTTTCATAGGTCTTACCTTTAATTTTGATGATCCGCAAATGCGAATGGTTGTGCCTGAACTACAAGCGACGGCAAAGTGAGCTGATTAATTCCTGGTAGCACTAAAATTCATATTGATTACACCAATATACTGACCTTGAAACTCGATTTCAAATTCTCGATTTCTGGTGAACCCAAGCGATTCGTATCGCCTGATAGCCGCTATATTCAAAGATACCACCGTGAGAGACAAAGCCGTATATTCTTCTAGTACGCATCTTACTAACGCGCCCGCCACGCCAGTACGGCGATGCTCTGCAAGCACAAAAAGCCAACTCAGTTTTGTTTCATGAATTCCGCAAAAGCCAATAATAGTTGAGGATTTTTCATAGACGAATATTCTGGACTCCGACAGAATAGATTGAATATATTCATTCGAACCCCCGGCAGTCAAAATAAAACTACTGCTAATTGTGTTGAGCTCAGATGATACACGGGGTGTACAACTCAGTGGCTCTCTTCCACAGGCGGATATTGCTCAAGCCACAAAGCTCGTAAAGTATCTCCCTGATTAACAAATCGCTCTCCCATTTTTTCACAGCCATAGATGCGATCTGTTCGAAAGTGTCTGAACCCGCCACGAAGTTCGCACCATGCTGCAAGCAGCACACAACTTGATCGATATGAAAGCACCAACGGGCGGATGACACGTTCGGTTTCCTGTTCCTTCTCGTCTCTATAAACCAAAGTTACCTTGTATTCGTCTCTAATAACGGCTCGCAGAAAGGACAAGGAAACACAGCCTAAATCAGCATCATCAGTTGGCACTCCCCAGGGCGTCACCTGCAGCCAATCCGCTGGGCCATGCAACACATCCACTTTCTCAAATATCCGACCAGCCGCTTTTTGCAACATACTGTCTCCAGTTCGAGACACGAGTAATAAACCCACACGCAGTGCTTCAATTTCCTCACGATCAAAATTTAAGGGCGGCAGATCGTACCCCTTTCGCAACATGTAACCAACCCCTGCCTCGCCCTCAATAGGCGTTTGCTGGGTCTGCAACGCAAGAATGTCTCTATATATCGTACGTACCGAAACATTCAGCTTCTCCGCCAACACCTCAGCCGTTACCGGGCGCCTGGCAGCACGCAGTATTTGAATCAGTTCAAAAAGACGCGTCGATCTGGACATGATCTAACTCATTAACACTCTACTGACATTCTACTCCGGTCCACTGTCAGTACGTGTCAGTAGTGATGCGTAATATCGACTTGATATCGGAGAATGCCAATGTCGTACTACGATCATGGAACCAGCATAGTATTAAAATTAGGGATATGGAGCGACGCTCAATCAATCCATCAGTCTGATTGTCGGTCCTGGATGCTCGAAAAAGAACACGCAGAGCGACGCGTGGAAAAGCAGACTGGTTTTGAGCGCCTATTTAAGAGAGTTCTAATAGATTTTCTATCACGGAAGTAGGATGCCCTAGGTAGAAACCTGTTAATCATGGTGTAATTTTCATCTATCACTGTTAACCCGCTGGAACGCGTCCTTGGTTTTCGACGTGTACTAGCTCCTGTCACTGTAGGCCTCACCATCTGAACTGGTCGCTCAGCTCACCTATCACGCTATGATTAAAATACTTATGATTCGCTTTCAATAAATCTAAAGGAAAATAATGCATGTTAAAAAGCGAACCGTCGTCGTTGTTCAAGAATAGTTGACCAGTTAACTAACCTACGCGAGATTCAAGCTTCCATGCCGAAAATAAAGCGTTTTCGTTAGGATGAATTTGCACCTCAAAGAAACCATTGTGCTTAACCACACTGCTTGAGCTAACTTCACGAACAATCGACTTTTTGCCATAGAATCGAACAATAACCCCTTAGAAATCAGATTCGATTACCACCTGATATTTAAATGTGGATAGTGCGTTTGAACCTATTCAGTTTGAGACTTTCAGTATGGTATTCCCGTCATTTAATCTCTGCAATAGATGTATTGAAATCCGAACGCGAAATCCATTCTGGAACCAGAAGCATCATGGTCCGAGTAGGATAACGCAACAAGGATTAGCTTGTACCAGCTTCGACGCTATAACAAACACTCAACGAATCAAAAACATAATAATTATGATGCCGAACTATAACTATTCATTTCTCTTAATATGCTATCACGACTACATCGAGCGCCTGTCTGAAGATACTCCATTGCTCGCAACGATGCCTCATGAGCATATTCGCTAGACCCAGCAACGCAATCTTCGATTACGCGACAAAAGTAGTCTGACTGATGTCCGTCAACAAACGTATAGTGAACACACACATCCGTTAATCCACCACACAGTATTAGTGTGTCAACTTTTAAGCCGCGCAAAAGGATCTCAAAGTCTGTTCCGAAAAATGCCGAATAACGCCTTTTTCGAATCAAATAGTCATTTGGGCGAAAGTCCATCTCTTCCACAGCAATGGCAGTTCCTGGAGCTGTTTCAATACAGTGAACATCCTCCTCTCCATCGAGCTCACGGCCGAAATCAACAAGATCAGGGCGGTGAACTTCCTGAATGAAAATAACAGGTATATCTCTTTCACGTGCTTTATCAATTACCGACCGCGCCTTTAGCATTCGCTCCGGGTAATTCGGCATCGTAGGAATGGCTTCATCGGTTCTGTCGTGAAATGTTTCCGCTTGAATATCGATCACAATTAAAGCGGGTTTACCTTCTATCAAGTTACGTTTTTTCCTTGGAGAGTTGTTCATATCGATTTACGTTTGGAAATGCTCGATTCCACAGCTAAGGCGAGCATCTGGAAAATGATGCGCGGCATATGAAAACCAATCATACTCTACGCGCCCAATACAAGCCTTAGAAGCAGCTAGAATGGTCTTATGAACGAATTATTCTACAACTTTACAATAAACGGCCAGAACCGCGGGTATTCATACTTGAGTACAGAGGAGACCCGGCTATACAGCTTTACTCGTTTTCGTTTGGATTGCGGAGAAATTTTCACTAACGTATTCACGCTTAAAATCGACAGAGAAAAAGTAAGGGCATGCAAACATGGTAGCCACGCGTGGGTGGACTTGACAGAGAAACCGGATAACCACTATCCGTCTCGGTTGACGGAAGTGGAGTCGAATTCGTTCTGGAATAATCCAGCTCAATCATACTTAACACTATGCTCGTGCTGATGCATTCATACAGTCTAATGGCATCAGTGGTGGCATCGGTAACGTTCAGAAATAGCTTCTCCACCCCACCGAATGTTTGAGAATACTCAATAGATTGCGTTATCCAAGCAGTAGCAATTCAAAGCTTTCGATGACTTTGCGCAACATACCACCCCCAAATGTGGGCTTTGTGTTTTGTATAATCACCCTTGCAAAGTATAAATACAGCGTTAGATGTCGCAGGTGAGATCAATTGCCACGAGCGTTATACAGATGCATCGCATTCTTGAATTCTTTTACAGCACCATCAATTAGCACTCGATAGACATATCGCAAAATCAAACCAGGTATCCATCTGCTGCGCTCTTCGAGGCTTACGCGCGCGCGCGGATGATCTAAAAATGCGCTCAAACCTCGTTTTATCACCGGCATCTCGGAGTAAATCTCAATTCGATCTAGATGCTTCAGGCTCTTGTATCCATAGTGACTGGGTGCCACCAACCTTATTGGCGCTCCATGCTCTATGGTTAAAGGTTGACCGTCCAGCATATCTGCAATTATTACGTCTTCAGCCAATAGATCCTCAAGCACTAGCGATGTCTTGTTTCCATCTTGAGCATGGAAGACGGCACCAGCATAAACCTTGGTGTCTGAACTGCTTACAATGTACTCGAACAGGTCGCGAAACTTAACCCCACTCCATTCGACACCTAAATAGCTCCAAGTGGTAACACAGTGAAAATCGGTCTTTATCGTGCACCGAGAAAACTCACCTGATGAGAGATCAATTTTAGCGGCGCTAACACCGTCCAATTCAACTTCTATTGTATAGTCGGTTATATTCGAGGGGAATCTATCCGCATACTGAGGCAATCCAAACCTTGGAAAATCTTTTCTTGCTTTCTGCCCTGGAGCTTTCAAGAACGAGTTCCTCTATTTGGAGTGAATTCACTCACTACGCATTGACTTGGAATCTAGCTGTGATATTAGCTCGTTGAAAGATTCTTCGACACTTCGCTTCGCGGTGTCAATTTCTAATCTGTGTGTGCGCCACTGATGATACTCCCTATTCATCACATCTTCCCACGAAGGTACTTCATGGCCAGCTAAGCTACTTACCCGTGATTCGACACGGCTTCGATGCTCTGCTAAATCCGTACACTTTACTTCGATATTGAGAAACTTCGATTTTTCTTTCGACGCAACATCTTCCCATTCTCGACGGGTAAGCTCTAACGGATTGCAAGAGTCTGCGACCACACTCATGCCCAGGCGCAGGTTTTCAGCAGCAACTTGATAGGCCAATGCATATCCTTCTCCTTCGACCGTAATACCAAATAAATTCCGTAATGCCTGTTCGATAGTATCTATACGTACATACGTAGCATTCAATTTTGTTGACAAATTTTTCGCAAGTGTCGTTTTTCCGGTACCAGGCAATCCAGAAAAAATATATAAAACGGGTTTGTCCATGTAATGAAGGTTATCTCATATACTGCATTGTGATGGGTCATATTTAACTTGTATGATCCTATCATGCCAATACCCGAATACCTGCACGCCTCCCTTTTCCCACTTTCATAGAGCTTGGGGTCCAGTATGAAGGAAGGCTATCTCAGCGCTTTCTCGGCTCGGAAAAATCCAATTTCATTTTCATTGTGATCTGAAAATATGATTTTACCGTTCGATCGGTTATTCGAAATTCTGCCCAGCAAGTATCTTTCTGCATCATTTATCGCAACATCCAACTTAATTCGAAGCTTCCTGCCCCAAGGCCTCCAAGGGCCGACACGCATGGCGCAAGAATACGCAATATTGGAATCTGACAAAGGTACTGAGCCTATCCATGCCTGACCCATCCAAAAGCAATTACGCTCCCCTTTGTAACTAAGCGGATTGTCAAGAAAAAGCGTTATAACTTCATTATCAAATCCATTTGAATAGTTCAAATCTAATGTATAGCGATAGTCACCGAGCTGCTTTACGTTTATTGGAAGATCTCTGAGGTTCTCTCTCTCGGCCATGCAACCTTGTATTAGCACACAGAGGAATACGATATTCAAGCGGAAACAGAGGCAATGAAATATTTGTTTCCTACTCATTTTTGTATATATCAAACAGTGCCGCCATCAATGTGATTAGGATGATGGGATATGATAGGCGAACGAGGCATTTTCGTCCGTAAAAGCGCACTGCCAATAGTGAAGAAACGGAAACGCGGTCACGTCTTGGCTAACCAATGCGTGACCGCGTTTGAGCGATACAACGACGCTCACCGGTGATCA
>CAYSZH010000067.1:0-22942 GCA_964435305.1 uncultured Granulosicoccaceae bacterium | reverse complement strand
CCCCCATCGAGTATGGTTATTGGTTTTCTTTCAGACATAACTGAATCTATTGAATGTGTCTATTAAAAGGAGGCCGTTTTAGCATGAAACAGGATTAACAGTACGATTCTAAAGCTCGTTGCGTCGCAGAACGATAAGAAGCACCAAATTTTATGGCATGCACAACAAGCGGCGCTAACTGATGCAATGCAATTCGAGTCTGCCATTCTGCCTCAAGAGGGAATACATCATGGTACGCATCAAAACAGGCCGTACCATAACCACCAAACAGCCGCATCATAGCAAGATCAAACTCACGGTGCCCTCCATGAGCGGCTGGATCGATCAACCAACTTTTACCAGTGTGGTCCAACACGCGATTTCCCGCCCACAAGTCACCGTGTAAAAGACTGGGCACGGTGCTCTCCGGCGCTATCTCAGAGAGCCTGTTAGCAACAGATTCGAGCATGTTTATCGTTTTTGCCGGTAGGGTTTGCGTATCACTGGCAATACGTGCCAATGGCAGTAGACGTTGAGATGCATAGAAGTCAGACCAACTGGAACAGGGTTTATTTGGCATGGCCTGGCTGCCTGTCGTTCTGTGATCTGGTCTACCGAAAACCGTAAATGGCGATTGATGTAAGGCGGCTAACTCTCGACCAAACTCGGCTTCCCTTTCTGGGTTACTGCCGCTGGTTTCTATCCACTCAAGCACCAACAACGGTGGCGAGTCGCTTACCGCCAGCACCGTTGGCACGTTGACACAGCCGGACTCTGAGAGCCATTGCAAGCCAGCAGCCTCCGTGCTGAAAAAATGTGCTGGAGGGTTACGGTGCGTTTTAATAAAAACACATTCACCGTTGGAGAGGAAAGCCTGATAGGATTCAGCAAAGTCGCCCCCACCAAGTTGTGTTTTTCTGAGCAGCGTGGAATCCAGAGCCTGCTCTGCAACTGACTGCCAAGGCAGGTCACTCATAATTTAAATGCTCACTTTTTCACATTACAGTGCATTGAAACTGGCCATTATTTTGATGGTGGTATCGACGCTAATGCTCGCGACGATGCATGTGCTGGTACGCTTACTAGGTGATGCTTCAATGGGCAACCAGATTCACCCTTTTGTGATCGTTTTCTTTCGCAATCTGTTTGGGGCTATTGCGATTGTTCCTCTAATAAAATATCACGGACTGGGACTATTTCGCACTAATCATCTAGGCCTGCACGCCTTACGCGCCCCCATTGGTATAATCGCGATTCTGACTTTTTTCTATGCACTAACCAAAGTGCCAGTGGCTAACGTCACGGCATTAAGCTTTAGCACAACACTGTTCGCGACATTGTCTGCGGCCATACTCATAAAGGAACCCATTCGGCTTCGACGCTCAATTGCGATAGCAATAGGTCTTGTTGGGGTATTTGTTGTACTTCGGCCGAGCGCCTCTGGCTTTAATATTTACTCACTGCTTGTGCTAGTGGCCGCAATTGGCTGGGGGCTCTCTGTCACCCTTGTAAAAAAACTTACAGAGTTCGATTCGTCAATTACGATAGTGGCGATTATGAGCTTCTCTCTTACGGCGCTTTCCCTGCCCCCGGCATTGCTGTATTGGCAAACCCCAAGTCTGTCTCAATTGGGTTTACTTTTTGTGTTGGGCTGTCTGGCTTCTGGCGGGCATTTATTATTAACAGAAGCGCTTAAACGTGCCGATGTGGCCATCGTCATGTCGCTGGATTTTTTACGATTAGTTTGGACATCTATATTGGGCGCTTGGCTCTTCAGCGAGTACCTTGATGCATTCACGCTGTATGGGGCCATCATTATTTTCGCCTCTGGCTGGTATATTTTGCGACGTGAGAGCCTATTACAGGCCGATAAGTCATTGAAATAGCGATTCACACATTTTTTTAACCCCTTTTTTAGCGCCGTACCGTTCTACCCCTCAAGAACCACAATCCAAGAGGGAAAACCATGCCATGTCATCACACCATTACGCTAGTAGCCACAGCGATCACCCTGTCAATTGGGATAGCAGGCTGCTCATCCCCATCCACGCCAAACAACGCGCCGCCTCCAGAAGCCATTGCTGATTACGGCCTCAGTGCAATCGTCGCAGAATCATTGTCTGAACAGAATGATTCAACAAGACACCTTGCTGAAATCACACAGCCCAGACCAGTATCGCCTGCTATCGAACACGCTCAGCTTGCCACACCGTTGGCAACAGACCAGGGATACCCAAACAGGCAAGCCACACAATTGACCGATCGCAAATTAGAAATGCACCTAAGTCCACAACAATACGATAAGCAAAAAATCGCCAGCGTTCTCCCGAGCACAACAGCAAATCATTTAGGCGCACGCAAACTTCCGAAAAAAAGCGATGCGCTGATACAAGAACCAAACACCGAGAAATACCAGGTAATTGATGCGCCATCCATTATCAGCGTGGCAAAAGAAGCCACGTCGACTTTTAGTATCGATGTAGACACCGGAGCGTACTCCAACGTTCGCCGTTTTTTAAACACCGGCACACTCCCGCCGGCCAACGCTGTTCGTATTGAAGAGATGTTGAACTACTTCACCTACGACTATGAAACCCCCGCAAACACAGACACGCCGTTCTCGATTAACACCGAAGTTGCGGTTGCACCCTGGAACAAGCAGCTGCGTTTACTTCACATTGGTCTAAAAGGGTATGAAATTGACAAAGAACAACGACCCGCTGCGAATCTGGTTTTTCTACTGGATGTCTCTGGTTCAATGAACAAACCTAATAAGCTCGGCCTATTGAAGTCGTCTATAAAAATGATGACCAAGAATCTGAATGATACCGACAAGGTCAGCATCGTAGTCTATGCTGGGGCATCTGGCATCGTCCTTGAACCTACTGCTGGAAACGACTATCGCACCATCGCTAAAGCACTGGACTCACTAAGCGCAGGCGGTTCCACAAACGGACAGGCTGGTATTGAACAGGCCTATGCTATGGCAGAGAAAAACCTGGATCCAGAGGGTATCAACAGAGTCATTCTGGCAACCGATGGAGATTTTAACGTTGGCATCTCAAATATTGAGCAACTAAAATCCTTGATAGAGAAAAAACGCGAATCCGGCATTGCACTCTCTACTTTGGGCTTTGGCACAGGTAACTATAACGATCACCTAATGGAGCAGCTAGCCGATACCGGTAACGGGGCTTATGCCTACATCGATACACTCAAGGAAGCTCAAAAGGTACTTTCAGAAGAATTGACTGCCACACTCATGACGATAGCCAAAGATGTAAAAATTCAGATTGAATTTAACCCAGCTGTGGTCAGTGAATACCGGCTTATCGGCTATGTCAATCGAACGCTGGCAAATGAAGATTTCAACAATGATAAAGTGGACGCAGGGGAAATAGGTGCAGGCCACACGGTTACCGCGCTGTATGAAATTGCACTGCACGATGAGGGTGGAGGCCGAAACAGCCCTATTCGTTATGGCAACACCAGTGGCAAACGAGCTGATAACAAATCGGCTGATACACAAAAGCTAAACGAAATAGCAGAGTTGCGACTACGTTACAAGCAACCAAAGGAAGGTACAAGTCAGTTAATATCCAAAGTGATCACAACAGACAACATGATTGATGCGTTGGCAGATACCAGTGATAATTACCGTTTTTCTGCAGCGATTGCAGGGTTTGGACAGTTACTGGGCAACGATAAATATTTGAATGATTTCAACTACGCAGACGCCAGCCGCATAGCCAATTCAGCCAAAGGCAACGACCCGTTTGGCTACCGATCTGAATTCATACAACTGGTTAAACTCGCTGATTCACTAGACCCGGATTTTCGAACAGCAAAGAGCCCCGGTTTGGATGAAAACGAAGGTTAAGCAGGAATGCAAGTTATGTACAGTTATTCTATTTGCCTGTTTTAGCGCTATGTCTCAATTGAATGAGAGTGAGCGTACACTTGTGCATCGTGCTTTAAACTAATATGAGCCTGCTCGATACTCAAGATAATAGTGCTGCAGCATCCGATAACGACTTGATGCTGCAGTACGTCGATGGCAGTATGCAAGCATTTGAGGAACTGTATTCCCGTTATCGCAAAAATCTGTATCAGTACGTTTTAAACAGCTGCAATGGAGAACCTATTGCAAGTGAACTCTTCCAGGAAGTTTGGGCCAGAGTGATTAGCAGCCGGCATGGCTATACACCATCGGCACCGTTTGGCGCTTGGCTTTTTCGAATCGCTCGTAATTTGATTACAGACCATTACCGATCAAGCCATAATCGAGCAAAGTTCGTAGAGTACGACGATAGTAGTGATTCACAAATAGTGGAATTGCAAACGCCCCTTAGCCCAGAAGAAATGGCGCAGATTGATCAGCGTACAAATGCCTTGCAAACAGCCTTGAAAATTTTGCCAGATGAGCAGCGCGAAGCCTTGCTATTACAGCATATTGCAGGCTTATCCATTTCAGAAATTGCAGAAGTTAGTTCAAGTAGCAATGAAACAATCAAAAGCAGACTGCGTTATGGCATAGCGAAACTGCGGAAACACCTGAGGTCACCCTCATGAGTAAAAAAGATCCAAACCAGCAAGCAAACACAGATATCAAATCACTATTCGATGGGATAAGTGATGAACCTGGCAAACAGATAGATCTTGCTGTTCTTGATCATGCATTTAACGCACTAGAGGAAGATGAAACTCTTCAAATACGTCGTGTTAAGAGTAAAACCTCTTCTTGGGCACCGGCTTTTGCGGTAGCCGCCGTGGTCGTTCTCGGCGTGGTTTTGGTCCCACTACTAATGAGAGCACCTGAATCCCAGCTAACGGTCGATAGCGTTAGCGAAGTGTCAGTGGAAACATCCAGACGTTTGGACGAGGACCCGGAAACCTTACAAAATCGCCAAGGCGAGATCCCGGAGCCACCGAGATTACAAGCGCCGATGGACAGTGCAGCCGAAGGTATCTCAGCACGTGCAATTGAAGAGTCAATTGAGCTAAACGAATCGGTAGTCAGTGAACAAGCACTCGGCAGCTCAATGGATGCTGATGCACCGACTCAAGACACAGCAAGCCAGGCAGAAACGATACCAGTAGATCAAACACGATCACAATCAGCACAAGTAGAAGACAAGCCTGTGCAAGCGGCGAAAGTGACAGACACACAAGCAGATGCTGTAAAGGCTGTGGAAACAAAAGTACAAGCGGCGAAGGCGAAAACAGCAAGGGCACAGGCGGCTCAATCCAATGCCACCAGGGCGAATGTAAGCCAGTTACAATCTCAAAGTACTGCTTCAATCGCTGCTGATTCAACAGCCAGCAATGCCAGTTCGGCTAAAGAATCAAATGAGCCTGCACCAGTCACACCTGCTATGCCATCTGTGCAGGGTATTAACAACAACTTGCAACTGCGTAGTTTTTCGGCAAATAAATCGGTATCTGATTTTAGAGATACAGCGATAACATGGGTGATGGAAATCAAACGCCTGTTCTCCGATCCAGATACAAAAAAAGCATTGGAGGAACTCAAACAATTTCGGAAAAAACATCCGAACAGTACGCATGAAGCTCTGTTACCAGAGGCACTATTGGAGCTTGCCAAATAGACGTCATATATGAACTGTGTCAAAATTAACGCAATAGATTGCACGCTTTGATCGAATACCTGTTAATAAAAGTGAAATGTCGTCAAGGCTGAACTTATCCCCTACCGATAACTACCATACTCAGAACAACACATTGACACGTGTTACATCCGAACAAAGCGCTCAAAAATGCTTAATCATGTTCATTTCAATTACTGTTATCGGCGAGGAAAAATTAATGAAACAGAAGCTGCTTCTCTCAATTGCATTTATGACTATGCTACTGCTATCTGCTTCAGCCCATGCAGCAGAACTGGTTAATTTAAATAAGGCCAATGCTGCAGCGATTCAACAGAATCTGGTGGGCATTGGACCAATAAAAGCAGAAGCAATCGTCTCCTATAGAAAAAAGAATGGTCGGTTTAAAAGCATCGACGATCTACAGAATGTTAAAGGCCTTGGCCCTGCACTTATAAAGAAAAACAAACGCTATTTGTCTTTATCTAAAGGTGTTGTTTCCGGAGATGACAAGGCTTACGCGGCATCCAAAAAGAAAGCAAAGGCATCTAAATCGGCCAAAAAGACCACAAAAACTAAAAAATCTACCAAGACAAAGTCCACTTCGAAGAAGTCCGCTAAATCGAGCAAATCAACATCCAAATCAAAAACGAGTAAGTCGACCACTAAAGACAAGAAAACCACTAAGCCAAAAAAAAAGAAAGATAAGAAAAAGAACGCTTCTACAACCTGATTTACGGTCCTTTTTTATGGCGCGCTCTGTACGGCTCATAGCTGAATTAAAAAACCAGCTAAAAATAAGCGGCATCACCTATCGCAAACTCGCTCAGGAGCTTGAACTGTCTGAATCGGCAATCAAGCAAATGTTTGCATCTGAGAATATGTCCTTACAACGTATGGATGCGATCTGCGAATTGCTGAAGCTTGATATCAGCGACCTGGTGCTTATTAGCGAAGCTCAAGATAACAAACTTGAATTGCTGACCATAGAGCAGGAAACACAGCTGGTGAAAGACTCGCACCTGCTTTTGGTAGCCTATTGTGTCGTGAATCATTGGACGTTTGACAATATCATTGCAAAGTACCGCTTAAGCGAAACCGATTGTATCCAACAACTCGCAAAACTGGATAAAATGAAGCTAATAGAGCTTCAACCTGGCAACAGAATAAAACCACTGATCGCCAGTAATTTTAATTGGCAACCCGACGGCCCCATTGAGCATTACTTTCGTACAGAAGTACAATCTGCATTTTTTGATAGTCAGTTCGACAACGATGGTTGTATTCGCCTTGTCAAAAATGGCGATATCTCATCTTCAGCACGTAACCAGCTTGTCGACCGGCTAGAAGCGGTGGGACAACAGTTCGATGACATCAATCGACAAGAAAGAAAGCTCAGTAGCCATGAGCGGTACGGCACGACAATGGTGCTTGCCATACGTAACTGGCAGTTCGGAGCATTTGTCAGCCTTGAACGCTGAGTCAGTTAAGATAATTCTAAAGCTTGGGCCCATCAGGCTGCTGCAATCTCAAAAATTGCCCATTTATTTAGTGAGTAGGTCGGATACAGCACGCCAGCATCATATCCGGTGATTTTCACTTAGATCGGATTTCGCGCTGGTACAAATAAAGCGCTGAGCAGACAATCACGGCAGCACCAAGAACGGTAGATTTATCGGGAAGCTCACTAAACACGAAATATCCCAGCAAGCTTGCAAAAAGCAATTCTGAATATTTAATCGTTGAAACAACACTGGCTTCGGCCAGTCGCAATGCATAAATACCAACCCATTGCGCTACAGCCGCAATCACACCTAATGTTATTAGGAATAGGAAATCGGTGAAGCTCGGTGTTTCCCATAACCAGAATAGTGGCACACCTGCCAGCACCCCTACAAAAACAGACTGATAAAGTAACAAGGTTGCAGTGGATTCAGTGCTCGATAGCTTGCGTACCGATGTAACCGCGACAGCGGCCCCCATTGCACCGCCTAGCGGTATTAATGTATTGATATTGGCAATACCATCCACACCAGGTTGCATCACGATAACAACACCGATAAACCCGGCGACAATCGCTACCACTCTGTGAACTCCGATAACCTCATTCAGTACCATGCTCGCAAGTAGGGCGACAAAAAAGACCTGAGCAAATCCAAGTGTCACCGCTGTGGAAAGTGGCAAAACCGCTAGCGCCCAAATTGAACACGACAATGCGATAAAAGCTCCCATCAAGCGCAAAGCATGGGTACCGGCATAGTGAGTTTTAAGCCCGTTAGGGAACGTATTTACAAGGGTTGGTAATGAAGATAGAAAAACGACAATTTGTCGGAAAAATAGAATTTGCAACACATGAAAGTCAACCACAGCCACTTTTGCCATTACGGCTGCAATTGAGAACAATGCCGTTGCCAACACGGCGTAGTAAAACCCTTTGGTGTTATCTCGATGCAATGTAGGAAGCTAAAAAATTCGCAAGCAGACTAGATGACGGCGTGTCTCGACACAAACGGCGGTTATAAATATAAACACACTATCGCGTAGGCACAGTATAGTTTATTTGTATTTTTCCAAAAATCGTATTGTTAACTTCATCTCCTGAGAATCACCCATGACGAAAGTCAAAGTTGTTGTGATAGGCGGCGGTATTATAGGCACCAGTATTTTGTATCATCTGGCAAAACGCGGCTGGTCTGATTGTGTGCTTTTGGAGAAAACCGTATTGACCGCTGGGTCAACCTGGCATGCCGCAGCAAATGGCAACACCTTGAACCCCATACCAAATATTGCAAGGCTGCAGAGAAACAGCATCGCACTCTACTCTCGCCTCGAAGAGGAAACCGGTCAGTCAATCAGCCAAAAGCGCCCGGGTGGGTTGATGATCGCTACAACGAATGATCGCATGAGTGAATATAGAGCAACGCATGCAACAGGCAGAAGGCTTGGATTTAAATACGAATTAATAGGCCCTGAAGAAATCCTTCACCGACATCCTCTCACCAATGTCGATGGCGTGATTGGTGCTCTCTGGGAACCACTTGATGGTCACATTGATCCGTTCGGTACCACCCAGGCTCTCGCCATTGGAGCACGAAAAATGGGTGCAACAATCAGGCAACATTCAGAAGTTATGGACTTGCATCAGGAAAGCAACGGCAGCTGGCGTGTTATTACCAAGAACGAAGACTATACAGCCAATTGGATTGTCAATGCCGCGGGTTTATGGGCAAACGATGTTGCTAAATTAACGGGTGCAAAGCTGGCAATGACGCCAATGGAGCACCATTACCTGATTACCGAATCGGTGCCTCAGATAAAAAGCCTCAACAAAGAGTTGCCATTAATTCGCGACCCGGATGCATCGTTCTATATGCGCCAGGAACTCAACGGGCTGTTGCTCGGTATTTACGAGAACAGACCAAAGCCCTGGGGAGTTAACGGTATTGCAAAACACTTCGAGCAGGAATTATTGCCAAGCGATCTTGATCGTCTGCTCCCGAATCTTCAACTGGCATTCGAACGATTCCCTGCGCTTACCGATGTTGGCATTAAAAAGGATGTGAACGGCCCCTTCGTTTTTAGTCCTGATGCACGCCCCTTATTGGGTCCTATGCCAGGACAACGAAACCACTTTTGTGCTGCGGCGTTTATCGCAGGCTTAAATATGGGCGGCGGCTTCGGTGATTTAATTGCTGAGTGGATAATGACCGGAAGAACCGACATGGATATGTCTTCTTGCGATGTAGGCCGCTTCGGCGATTGGGGTGCAAACGACAACTACCGAGTCACGCGCGCAATCGATACCTATGCCACTCGCTACCATCAGCACTACCCACACGAAGAGCGAAATGCTGGCCGCCCTGTTAGAACATTTCCTTTATACGAACATCAACAAGCCAAAGGGGCCGTGTTCGGTTCGGCAAACGGCTGGGAGCGACCGACATGGTTTGCCGTCAACGGCGAAGATGCTCATGATATCTACAGCTTTGGGCGACAGAACTGGTTCGATACAGTCGGCGAAGAAGCCCGCGCGGTTCGCAGAGACTGTGGGTTGATGGATGCATCCGTTTTTGCAAAGTATCGAGTTGCCGGTGCTCAGGCGAAAGCTTTTCTTGAGCAACTGCTTGCTTGCTCTATTCCCTCTCGAACAGGACAAATAAGGCTTGCTCATATGCTTGATAAGACAGGCGGCATCATCGGTGAATTTTCGATTGTTCAACGTAAGACTGGCGTGTATTTTCTTGTGGGTGCAGCAGCCGCAGAAACGATGCACATGCGATGGATGCTTGAGGAAGCACGCGATTTCGATTGTCACATTGAATGTGTAAGCGCAGAACAATCTGTTCTGGCTCTTGCAGGGCCCTACTCTCGAAAAGTGCTACAGAAACTGACACACACCGATGTATCAAATAGGGCATTGCCGTTTTTAAACGCAATTGAACTCAGCATTGACAACATTTGCGTCTATGCCTTGCGTGTATCCTTTACTGGTGAATTGGGATATGAACTCTACAGCGATGTTCATGATCAAGTCGCGTTGTATTACAAACTGCATGAAGCTGGCAGCGAATTTGGCTTAAGGGATTTCGGTGCTCGTGCTCTGGATGCGCTACGACTGGAAAAAGGCTACCCACGGTATGGCAGCGAACTCAACACCGAGGTTACGCCTTTTGAAGCAGGCCTGGGGTTCGCCATTGACATGCATCGTGGTGGCTTTACAGGCTATGAAGCACTAGTCGCGACAAAAAGAGATAACCGCATTCGTCATCAGATCGTTTCAATCAGCATCGAAGAGGGAGAGGCTGACCCAGTGGCTAACGAGACACTATTTTGTGAAGGTGAAATTGCCGGATATGTAACGTCAGGGGCCTATGGTTATAACGTCGGGCAAGCACTTGCTATGGCCCTGCTAAAGCCTGCATACGCGCAAGCCGGTCAAAACCTGCAAGTTGATATTCTCGGTAAGCATCGCAATGCATCCGTTGTAGCAGGTGCACATTTCGATCCGGCAGGCGTTCGCATGCGATCATAGTCAAGCTGGGCGGATACGCCCTGGGTAGCGGTTCATGCTCGACCGCATACCCCTATTTTTTCTATGTTTTTCTATCTCGCAAGAATAAAAGCTTGCGTAACTTCAGCATCGACAACACACCTAATGCTGGCCCTATAGCCAAGACCACAAATACACCAGGCCAGCCAATAATCGCAGCAAGCCAAGGCGTGAGCTGCACAGCGATTATCGTCAACGCAAAACCAATGGCTGTTTGCAGCGTCATCAAGCTACCGGCCTTTTCCGGAGGTGCATAATCGGCAACCAGTGCAGAGAACTGAGCCGAATCGGGAATGATGGACAAGCCCCATAAAACCGCAACACCAAACACCAGCCACGGCGCACCGCCAAATGTAAAAGCCGTGAGCAATGCAGCGAAACAGCTGACGACCATGGCAATAATGGTGACGAGTTCTTTGCCAATTCGATCGGCAAACAAACCTGCAATGGGACATAACAGACCACCCGCTGCAATGGCGATAAAGGTGGACAACTTCGCCATTTCCAATGCTTTCTCATCGGGCATCTGCATTTGATAAGAGCTAAACAGCGCCACACTTAACCATGCCCACATGGCATAGAGCTCCCACATATGCCCAAAGTATCCCGCAAACGCTAACCTTATCCGTTTGTCAGACCAGGCAAGCCTGAACGCATCAGCCTCAAACTTAGGCGCACTTCTATGGGCAGGGCCAAGATGGGTAAACAACACAAGCACTCCGCCAAAAAATGCGAAAAGCGATGCGACTATAGTGGTCATGCGCCAATCTGTACCACCAAAAAACGCGAGCAAATGTGGCGCAGCAGAACCCAGCGTTAAGCCGCCGACAATCAAACCGACAAGAAAACCGCGATCGGTGGTACCCCAGCCAATCGCGATTTTCATACCCACTGGGTATACAGCAGCCAGGCAAAATCCAGTCATAACACGCAGCCCGAACACAGCCAGGTTATCAGGTGAAAACAGCAGTACGGCCGCGTTGGAAAATGCAGCCAGCAATGCCGCTATAAAAAACAATTTACGCGGATCAACACGATCTGCAAGACCTGTGACGGCCGATAGCAATGCACCCAATACAAACCCGATTGTGACACCTGACACTAACCAGGCAAGCTGGACATCTGAAATGGATACATCGGATGCCATGTCTTTTGCCACAGCAGAAGAAACAAACCACAGTCCCATAACCGCGATCTCGGCAAGAAACAAAAACGTTATGGAGCGCCGTTTAAGCCCATCGTTTATCTGCGTGCTGTCTGTCATGTGATAGTGCCAAGCTGTTGTCCGAAAGATGAGAAAAAGGCGCGACGAAACAATACTAGCAACACCCAAATTGTTGCCGCGATAAAACACCATGCATTGATGAACCAGGCAAACGCGGCAAGAGCGAAAAAGTAAGCATTGATACCGGTGGTAAAATGTTGTGCGGCTTGCGAGTGCATTTGCGCCAGAGTTTGTACAAATTTGGCTGTTACACCGTCACTATCAGAATCGCTGGTGTCACGGGCGGCGCCTATTAGGATCAGCACATAGTTAAATTGCCTAAAGCTCCATGCAAATTTAAAAAACGAAAACATGAATATAAAGGTCACTAAAACAACTTTTAGTTCCCATACCGTACGGCTCGTTTCAGTCGCAAACGGGAGCTCCACGAGAAATTCAAGCGCTTGTTCAGAAGAGCCAAGCCCCGCCAATAGTGCACCGATGATCAGAATGGATGTAGACGCGAAAAACAACACACCCTGCTGCAAACCATTCTGAATCAGTGTGTCCACCATCTTGGGTTCTCGTGCAACCATATTACTCATCCATTGCAAGCGAAAGCGGAACATTCTGGATGAAATTGTGCGATGTTTCAGCGGAGAGCGCTGCACGACCCAGGTGTGCACAAACCAGGACAGAAAAAATACTGCCACGGCCAGCATATCCCTATCTGAAAATCCCAACCCATTGAGCATGACTTTTCCATCGACACAATAATCAGGCTAGTATAGCTGGCCTGTACAACAGACTGCTTGCTATATGAAAAACGAATCTGGCCCAAATGAGCCTGCAGATGCCGCGACCCGACGCGCCGAGAAACCGATTGTTTGCTACGAATTAGACGGCCTACCCGACTATCCACAGCAGATGTATGCAACAGCGCGCCAAAACCTGACGACAACAGATACCATCATCGTTCCACCGCGTGATGCGAAAACATTTGCGGTTCCAGCAGGCCATTTTTTCCGCATCACGAGCATGGAAGGGTCTCAAGTGGGTGATCTTAATCTTTGGAATTTGCACGATCTGTCTGAGCGTTTCTTCAGTGGAAAAACCCGCCAACTGCATGCCAGCCATGTTACACGAGGCGATAGGCTGTGGAGCAGCTTGCCAGGCTTCAGGCCAATGGCAAGTATCACGTATGACACGTTAGAGTGGTATGGCTGGGATGCCGATGGCGGCAGCGTACATGATGTCATAGGAACGCGATGCGACCCCTATACTAACAAGATGTTGAAGGGCGTTGACTATCACTATTGCTGCCACTCAAACTTATCACGTGCTTTAGCGGAACACCTGCACAGTTCTCCTTCAGAGGTTGAACATCACGTACACGATGTGCTGAATGTGTTCATGTGCACAGGCTTCACACTGGATACTCATCAGTACTTCATGAAAGCCAGCCCGGTTCGCCCTGGAGACTTTATCGAATTCATAGCTGAGATGGACTTGCTGTGCGGCTTGTCCGCCTGCCCCGGCGGTAATTGCGGTAGTAGTCACTCAGATGACAAAACACCGTGCTTTCCATTGCAAGTGGAAATCCTGAAACCAGCTGCTGGTTCTCTGGCAGGTTGGCAAGCATCGGATAAAAACGGGTATAGTCGAACACATGGCAACTAAACTTAGCCACTTTCTATAACGAGCAATACTAAATAAAGCCTTGAGTAACAATGACTGACCTACACACAGTACCCGCCCGACGCGGCAAAGCCGTACCGCTTAAAACAGGACAGGCGATTAAAATCGTCAATACGCACGGTCATCAAGTAGTGGATTTTTGGTCGTTTGTGGCCGGCCATTTAACTGAATATAGTGGCATGGAACAATGCCGGGCAACCTGGCTTAAGCTCTGCCCTGAAGTCGGCGATCACCTTTACTCTAACCACCGACGCCCTATCATGACGCTTGAGGAAGACACCTCTCCGGGTCGACACGATTCGGTTATGGCACCGTGCGATAACGAACGCTACGCGCTACTCGGTTGTAACGGCTATCATGACAATTGCAAAGACAATATGCACGCCGCCCTGTTTGAATTAGGGTATAGCGTGCCGTTTACACCAGGATCGCTTAACCTCTTTATGAATATCCCATGGCAACCAGATGGCAGCTTGTCATTTGATCCGCCACTGTCAAGCCCTGGCGATTATGTTGTGTGGCGTGCCGAAATCGACTGTATTGCAGTGATGTCCTGTTGCCCGCAAGACATACTCGATATCAACAATCGAAATACGGTTGAAGCCCACTACCAAGTTCTGGAGTAGTCGACTTTTAAAAACTGGCTTTCGCTGTGGTCTGCATCCAATTAATGTAAACACGCTCTGCCAATGTGGCGAATGTTTCCATATTGGCAACGCAATCTGTGCGCATTTTTTCGGCACCGTCAGCACCCAAGGCTTTGTCCAACGCTTGTGCATAGGCTGGAATGGTTTTCCAGATATCAAACGTGTCGGCTTCTACCTCAAGGTGAAACTGCATCGAATAAGCACGCGGTCCCCAGCTCATGGCTTGAACAGGGCAATCTGTTGAAGTGGCAAGGCAGGCAGCGCCTGCTGGCATGGTCGTAATTTGAGCGCTGTGCCATTGCAGGCAGGGAAAAATCTCCGGCACGCCATCAAGCAATACACCGGCAGCGCCAACTTCAGTCAGCTGTACATCCAGAACACCAATCTCTGGCGTATCAGATGGACCAACACTACCGCCCAGAGCTTCTGCCAACAATTGATGACCAAGACATAAACCCAGATAAGGCAACCCTCTGTCTTCCACCGCTTCTTTTATATAGGCTTTTTCTTTAACAAGCCATGGATGCTCACTTTCTTCCCATACATCCATGGGCCCGCCTAACACCCATAGGGCATCATAGTCATCAAGTGATGGTAAGGCTTCTCCTTCGTTAAGATGCACAGCATGCCAACTGTGCCCATCCTCTTCTAACATATTACGAAATGATCCCGGGTGCTCTACACGCTCATGTTGCAGTACAAGAATTTTCATCGCTGGGTGTCTCTTAATCTATTCTGATCGCTACGATTGACTCTTTGATCGTAGCACTGAAGGTGCTAATCCGTAATGAGATTTAAAGCATCGAGAGAAATGAGCAGTATTGGCAAACCCCGCAGCAAGCGCAATATCGGTAATTGATAAATGCGATTGCTCTAGTAAGTTGCGTGAAATTTCAAGACGTAACTGACGATAAAACGCGACCGTACTTTTTCCTAATTTCTCTTTAAACAAACGATTTAACTGGCGCACGCCCACACCGGCAATGCTTGCCAGTTGAGATAGCTCTAATGGATCTGCAATGTGGTTTTCCATAATATCCAGTACACTAAGCACCGTTTCGTTGCTGGTTTGATAGCGCTGCACTGGCCCGGCTCGTTGCGGCTCATTAGACAAACGCACCGTGGTATGCATAAACCAGTCGCTAACGCGCCGGGCAAAATCAGCTCCTTGGTGGCGTGTGATTATGGCGTGCATCATATCTAACGGTGCCGTTCCACCCGCACAGGTTAGCCTGTCTCTATCAATCACGTACAAGTTGCGTTCTATGATCAGCTGCGGCGAAATTTCCTCCAGTGTGGCGGCATGCTCCCAGTGCAGGGTCATGCGCCGATCGTGCATCAAACCTGCTTTTGCCAGCACCACAGGCCCGCCCGATGCACCGCCTACAGCAACACCTTGTCTTGCGATACTGCGAAGCCAACTAAGCAAGCCAGGGTCATCCACCTTGAACGGATCTCCACCTGCGACCACCAGCACCAGGTCATACGCATCGCGCGAGTCAGTAAACGGTGTGGCTGGTATTGTTGCCCCAGACGAACTGATGGCACAGGTTCCTTCCACACACAGATGCGTGATGTGATACGCCGCTGGTGCGAGTAGATTGGCGGCTCGTAGTGGCTCTTCTGTGCAACTGTACGACATGAGCGCAAAACCATCGATTAGCAATAAGGCCACTCGGTAAGGCTGCTGAGTTGACTGATCAATGTCCATATATGGCAAATATACGCCCATTTCAGACAAATTTCACACCGCATCTCGCGCCATGATGCGCATATCCAAAGGCAGGGGCGCTTATGCGTTATTCAGCACTACAAATTCTCAAAGAAGGGCTCACCGGAAATAAAGGCTGGACACCGGCGTGGCGCGAACCGGAACCCAAAACTGACTACGACATCATCATTGTCGGTGGTGGCGGTCACGGTTTGGCCACAGCCTACTATCTGGCAAAGGTACACGGCATCACGAATGTGGCGGTACTAGAAAAAGGTTGGCTGGGCTCCGGCAATATTGGTCGCAATACCACCATCATTCGATCCAACTACATGCTACCCGGCAATCAACCGTTTTACGAGTTGTCGATGAAGTTATGGGAAGGGCTTGAACAGGACTTCAACTATAACGCCATGGTATCCCAACGCGGCATATTGAACCTAGCACATAGCGACCCACAACGCGATGCCTATGCCAGACGTGGCAATGCCATGCTGATGTCCGGTGCCGATGCAGAGCTTCTTGATGCGGACGGTGTAAAAAAATTAATGCCCGATATGAATTTTGATGACGCACGTTTTCCGATCAAAGCCGGGCTATGGCAAAAGCGTGGTGGCAGTGTTCGACACGATGCTGTGGCCTGGGGCTATGCTCGTGGTGCAGATGAACGCGGTGTCGACATTATTCAAAACTGCGAAGTGACCGGTATGAAGATTACTAACGGTGTTTGCACCGGTGTTGAAACAACACGTGGACGCATCAATGCAAAGAAAGTGGCCGTCTGTGTAGCGGGTTCCTCTGGTCGCGTTATGAGTATGGCAGGCATGCGTTTACCGATTGAAAGCCACGTATTACAGGCGTTTGTCAGCGAAGGCTTAAAGCCGATCATTCCAGGCGTGGTCACCTTCGGTGCAGGGCATTTCTATATCAGCCAATCGGATAAGGGTGGGCTCGTGTTTGGCGGTGATATCGATGGATACAACACGTACGCGCAACGAGGCAATTTACCTACAGTGGAAGATGTCTGCGAAGGTGGCATGGCACTGATGCCACATATAGGGCGAGCCCGCATGCTTCGAATGTGGGGTGGTGTGATGGACATGTCGATGGATGGCTCACCGTTTATTGATAAGACTGATACAAAAGGTTTGTACTTCAATGGTGGGTGGTGTTATGGCGGCTTCAAAGCCACACCTGCCAGTGGTTGGTGCTATGCACATCTATTAGCAACGGGTGAATCGCACGAAACCGCAAGCCAGATGCTACTGAAGCGGTTTATCAGCGGCAACATGATTGACGAAAAAGGTGTGGGCGCTCAGCCCAACTTACATTAAAAGGACCGCATACAATGATTATTGAACACCCCCTACTCGGTCCACGTGATGCTGCTGAATTTATATACCTGGGCGATGCATCACTGATCAATCGACCCGATGGCATGGCATCAGACGTCGACAATGCGTTTTACGAGTATCTCTATTTGCGCGACAACCCTGCAGGCGAACACAGAGAACTTTGGTATCACGAACAAGGTGATCGCTCATGGCTTGTGGTAACGCGTAACACACTCACCCACGAAATCACCCAGGTGGAACTGGCAAGAGATGTCGCCATTGCCCAGGGACGAAATACATGAGTCAGGTTAATCGAATCACAGGTGGCCAGATCAATCGCCAGCAAACACTAAAATTTGCGTTCAACGACCAGACTTATACGGCGCACCCTGGCGACACCGTGGCATCGGCACTGCTTGCCCATAACGTTCGACTTGTTGGTCGATCCTTTAAATATCATAGACCGCGCGGTGTTTTCAGTGCGGGTGCAGAAGAACCGAATGCCTTGCTTGAGCTTCGAAGAGGTGCCTATCAAGAACCCAATACCCGAGCAACCGTCACTGAAGTGTTTGAAGGTTTAAAAGCACGCAGTCAGAATCATCGTGGCCCATTGGGTTTTGACTTTATGGGTGTGAATGATCTGCTGTCTCCCTTTTTAAGTGCAGGCTTTTACTACAAGACCTTCATGTGGCCAAAAGCGTTCTGGGAAAAAGTATACGAACCCATCATTCGCGCATCTGCAGGGCTTGGCTCACTTTCAGGTTTGCCTGACCCGGATAATTACGATAAAGGGTTTTTACATGCCGATGTATTGGTGATTGGTGCTGGCCCTGCCGGCATAAGCGCTGCAATTCAAGCCGGTCGCTCAGGGGCCAGAGTGATTCTTGCCGATGAAGATTTTATCGCAGGTGGCAGGCTTAACGCTGAGCACTTTGAAGTGAACGGATCCGAAGGTATTGCATGGGTAAAAGAGTCAATGGCCGAACTGGCTCAAATGGACAATGTGCGCTTTATGTCCAGAACCACCGTCTATGGCGCATTTGATCACGGCATATACGGCGCGTTAGAACGAAAGACAGATCACCTAGCCAACAGTGAAGGCATGCCACGACAGGTATTGTGGCGCATCTATGCACGTCAATCGATCTTGTGCGCTGGCGCAACTGAACGCAGCATTGCATTTGGAAACAATGACCGTCCAGGTGTCATGCTTGCCGGTGCCGTGCGCGCCTATGCCAATCGCTGGGCCGTAACGCCCGGTAAACGTGTTGCCGTTTTCACGAATAACGACGATGGCTGGCGCACCGCAACCGACCTTGTAAAAAAAGGCGTAGAAGTTTCAGCCGTTATCGATAGCCGCCCCATCTCGGTTGTGGCTGACGTACCTGGAGCAGCCGTCGTGATGGGCGCGACTGTAAACAACACAGTTGGTCGCAAGGGAATCCACACCATCAGCCTCTCTAACGGGCAACATATAAAAGCCGATTGCCTTGCCGTGTCCGGTGGCTGGAGCCCGAACGTGCATTTGACTTGCCACCAACGCGGTCGCCCTACTTGGAATGAAGAAAAAGCCTGTTTTATACCTGGAGGCGAGCTACCACCAGGGATGCAGGTGGCAGGTTCTGCAAACGGTGATATGTCATTAGGTGCGGTTCTTAACAGCGGGCATAACACGGCCAACGTCGCGCTCAATAACATTGGAAAAACGCCATCGAGTGCCGCAGCCGCAACAGCGCCTGATGAATCTTCAAACGTGCATGCCTTTTGGCATGTAAAAGAGAGCCGTCATCGATGTTGGATTGATTTACAAAATGATGTGACGACCAAGGATGTCAGTATTTCTCATAAAGACGGGTTTCGAGCGGTTGAGCATCTTAAGCGTTATACAACGCTGGGCATGGCAACGGATCAAGGCAAGACATCCAACGTGCTTGGGCTTGCCATCATGGCAGAACACAGTGGCAAGAGCATTCAGGAAACGGGCACCACAATATTCCGACCGCCTTATACACCTATTGCAATTGGAGCCCTGGCAGGCCGTTCGCGCGCGAAAGATTTTAGACCCGTACGCCATACACCGAGTCACCAATGGGCAGAACAACATGACGCTGTTTTTGTAGAAACGGGAAATTGGTTGCGCGCACAATGGTTTGTGCAGCCAGGCGAAACACAGTGGCGTGAAAGTGTTGATCGAGAAGTCACACAAACACGCGAGTCGGTTGGTATCTGTGATGTCAGCACGCTAGGTAAAATTGACATACAAGGCGCGGATGCAGGGGAGTTTTTAAATCGAGTGTATGCCAATACCTTTGCGACACTGGCTGTTGGCAAGGTTCGTTACGGACTTATGTTGAGAGAAGATGGCATTGTTATGGACGATGGCACCACTGCCAGAATGGGCGAGAACCACTACGTGATGACCACCACCACAGCCAACGCCGTTAGCGTTTTCAGGCATATGGAATTTTGTCGTCAGTGTTTATGGCCAGGCCTGGATGTGCAACTGATATCCGCAACTGAGCAATGGGCACAGTTTGCAGTAGCGGGCCCTAACGCTCGCAAGCTATTACAGGAGGTTGTGGACTCTGATACTGATATTAGCAACGAGGCTTTCCCGTTTATGGGTTGCGCTGATATCACGGTTTGTAATGGAACACCCGGCCGCTTATTCCGTATCTCGTTTTCGGGTGAACTGGCGTATGAAATTGCCGTTCCAACTCGTTACGGCAACGCCATGATGCAAGTATTGATGGATGCCGGCGCTCAATACAATGCAGTGCCATACGGTACAGAAGCATTAGGTGTCATGCGCATTGAAAAAGGCCATGCAGCTGGAAATGAACTCAATGGGCAAACCACGGCATTAAACCTTGGACTTGGCCGCATGGTCTCGAAGAAAAAGGATGCGATAGGCAGCAAGCTTTCAGAACGAAATGGTATGAACAAGAAAGATGCACTCAACTTGGTTGGGTTTAAACCTGTGAACGTGAACACCCCCTTGCCCGCTGGAGCACACTTTGTCAGCCGCGGTGCAGAGGCGATCACAGATAATGATGAAGGTTGGATGACATCGGTCGCGTATTCACCGAGCCTTGGCTACTCAATTGGTCTTGGGTTTATCCAACGCGGACAAGAACGCATAGGAGAGATTGTGCGCGCTGCCGATCCACTACGAGGAGGCAGCTGTGATGTAGAAATTGTTTCCCCGCACTTTATCGATCCGGAAGGAGAACGACTACGTGGCTAAGACTCTACAACAGGAAACGCTACTCGGCGGTTACAGCGCGCGCTTCGCAGACAGCACTTTAGTAGAAGCAACCGAGCTGTCTATATTATCGGTTGCGAGTCCGCTGGGTGGAATGGACGCCCTCTCCAACACACTGTCCGCACAGCACGGCATTAACTGGCCGAACACCGGGCTGTTTGTGCGGTCTGACAAAAGCAACTCGGCCTGGTTAGGGCTACAGCAAGACCAGTGCTTTGCACTTTTTGAAGCGCTTGAGGCTGGCCGCTTAAACAAGATTAACACTGCGCTTCAATCGCAGGCCTATACAACCGATCAATCGGATAGTTGGGTGTGCCTTGATGTGGCAGGTTCGCTGGCGCGCTCAGCCTTGGAACGCATCTGCCCTATTGATTTGCATCCATCGGTGTTTCCCGAAGGGTCCGTGACGCGTACATCAATGGAACACCTTGCGGTTATTATCATGTGTAGCGGTGAAAACAGCTACAGACTATTATCACCAAGTTCCTCGGCACAATCGTTTTTACATGCAATGGAAACCAGCTTTCATAATATAGCGTGAGAAAAACAACTCACAAAGAGGTATGGTCAGACAACTTAACGACTATCGAATAGGTGGGGCGTACAACAAACCTTCATTGGTCCACAAGTTGTTAATTCCGCGCTCCAAGCCAAGCACGGTCTCAGTACCAATATTGCGCTCGTATACTTCGGCATAGTTACCAACATGACGAATGATGTTAGCGCACCAGGTTGAATCAAGATCGGCGAAATCACCAAAGCTGCCTTCCAGTCCCAACAACCGTTTAACGGCTGGACTGCCGCGACGCTGTGCAACTTGCAGTGTGGCGCTGCTTAAGCCTAATTCCTCTGCATTGATCATGCAGTTAAGGCTCCAACGCACGGTATTCGTCCACGTTGAATCGCCCGCCGCTACCACTGGCCCAATAGGCTCTTTAGAGATAATTTCGGGTAAAACAATATGCGCATCTGGATCTTGCAAATCAACACGGTAAGCTGCAAGTGCTGATCGCGCCGAACTGAGTACACCACACTCTTCAGCCTCATAAGCACTGGCCGCAGCAGCATCACTTGCAAAGTAAACTGGCCGGTAGCGTAAATTATTAACCAGATAAAAGTCGATGGCATTGAGCTCGTTGCTGCTGCCTTCACGCAGACAAACAGTCACATTATCTAGTTCTAGTGCACTACGTAATCCAGACCTACGCTTCGCCATAAAACCTTGGCCATCGTAATAGCTCACGCCAACAAATTCGCCAAAACGCGTGTTGTTGCTCATCGTCCAGGTGGTACTCCCAACGAGCACATCCACCTCATCAGAGCTAAGTGCCGGAAATCTGTTTTCATCTGTTAGCACAACAAACTCAACCGCAGCAGGGTCATTAAATACAGCGCTGGCTACCGCCCTGCAAACATCGACATCCATGCCGGAAAACTCACCTAAACTGTTGGCTTTGGAGAAGCCCGTTCGGTCATCGTTAACACCACAGACAACCGAGCCGCGTTGCAGTACTGTTTCCATACCGGCTGCCAGAACGGGTCTGTAGCTGCTCACAAACAAAAGGCATAACAACACCGCAATGACTGACCTTGCTCGACACACTGCGTGGTAGTTGCACATTGTTATCGTTTGAAATGCCCTAGTCATAACCAAATTAAACCTTATCTAACGACCAAACACGTGTTCTAGTTTTTCTTTGGCTATTGGCCCGACATGCACACCCGCCAGCTGACCTTCGGGAGCATATAAAATATACGAAGGCGTCAGCGACACATTTTGATTAGCGAGTTTTTTAAACTGCGCGGCTATCACATCTGGAAAGGCAACAAGATTGGTGTATTGCGTTTTATTTTTTTCCATACGTTTGATTATTTCAGGCAATTTATCCTGACCATCCAGAGCCAGCCCTATAACCCGTGCATTGTAATGATCCCCTGCCCGATGAATGTCCGCGATCATCGGTTTCTGCTTTTCGCAAGGAATACAATCGAGCGACCAGGTCATTACCAATGTCCATTTCCCACCGCCAACATAATTATTCAGATTATCTCGCTCGCCCTGAATATCAGTCAGCTCCAGGGCGAATGCTGATGAGCAAGCGCCGAACAGCGCAATGCACAAGACGATGACACGTGAAAGTGGCTTACAGGAAATCGTGGTCATATCTGCCTTACCTTACTAATGGCCGGTACTGATTCACTGTAACAGATACAGGCGAGTTATCAGATTTATGCCGGTATGTACCACCAAAGCAGGGCGCTCTGTACAGTGAATTTTGTCGTACGCCATGGCTGATGAATTCCTCCTCAATACGCACCGCTCGGCCAAGGGACGCTGGGTCCTTACCATCGGCGTCACGACAGGCAGCGATCTCGTACACATCACCGGCCTCCGACCAGTGACCTTGGTGCTGGCTGAAGACAACTCCCTAGATGCGATACGCGAGG
>CAYSZH010000066.1:2678-23460 GCA_964435305.1 uncultured Granulosicoccaceae bacterium | reverse complement strand
GATATTGAAGGTACGTCCGCTGAACAGGCTGCCATGGCCGAACGTTCCGCGCTTGCCTTGTTGCCATTGACATCGCTGGATAACGAATTAATCGTTACGCACGGTAATGGGCCAGTGGTTGGCAAAATTCTAATGCGTCAGGTGTTGACACGCGATCGTATTGCGCCCATGCCCTTGGATATCTGTGTAGCTCACAGTCAGGGTGGAATTGCTTATCTTCTGATGCAGGCTATTGAAAACTCTTTACGTGCGGTAGACAACGATCGTCATGTGGCGGTGTTGTTGACTCAGGTTGAAGTGGATGAAGACGATCCTGCTTTTGATAATCCGAGTAAGCCGATTGGGGCTTTTTATTCTGAAAGTGATGCAAAAAAAATAAGCGGCGAACTTGGCTGGTTGATGAAGGAAGACTCGGGTCGTGGTTGGCGCCATGTTGTGGCATCACCCAAACCACGTCATATTTGTGATGTGTCTTTAGTGCAAGTGTTGGCAAGGCGCGGCACCATCGTTATCGCGGGTGGTGGTGGTGGCATTCCTGTTTTAAGGCGCCCCAAAGGTGTGCGCGAAGGCGTCGCTGCGGTAATCGATAAAGACTTGACCTCAGCGCATATGGGTAATGTGCTGGGGATACCTGTCATGATGATATTAACGGCCGTCCATCAAGTTTCCATCAATTTTGGAACGCCGGAAGAACAGGTGCTTGGTGTGGTCTCTATTAATGAGATTAAACGTCATCGTCGTGAAGGGCAATTCCCAGAAGGCAGTATGGGGCCGAAAATTGATGCAGCGATTCGATTTATTGAAGGTGGCGGGCAAAGAGTCGTGATTGCTCATTTGGACGATGCGCTGGATGCTTTACAGGGTAAAAAGGGCACACATATAGTCACAGACAATACATTAGATGATGTCGATCGCGACTAATTCTGCAGTTGCTGCCATTAACCCTGTACCAATGCAGCTAAAGTCTTCGAGTGTTGGCGATCTTGCATCAAGGCAACTCCTACAGCATTCAAGCTGTGTTGTTGAAGCTGTCCTTAGTCGCTGTGTGTATTTGTCTTTTGATGACGGTCAGTTAATTTGTCTTGGGGAAAGGTCAATCGGTCAAAGCCCAATAAACATTTTAATTGATGACAATGCCTTACTTAGATTAAAGCAATTACGGGTTGGTCAAGCCTTGCGTATTGTTGAGCATTGCCTGCAGTTGCCTGATGGCCGTATGCTGAACACGCACTGTCATAATTTTTATCACGGTGATATCGGTACGCTAAAGTTTTCGTCTAACGCTTTAATGTCGTGTTATGAGAGTCTGCTTAATCTGGACTGTCCAAGCGAGTCTGTTTACAGGCACTATGTATTACAACGTCATACAGTGGGTATACAAGGCCTTGTTCATGAGCGCATACAACATGTGATGCTCGATATTTACCCTTGGCTGCTGCGCTCGTGCTATACAAGCCAGAATTTACCTGCTCCAGCGTCGCTTAAGCGCTTGTTGGGTGTTGGCAGAGGATTAACACCTGCAGGGGATGACGTATTAGCGGGTATGATGTTGGCACTTAGAGTCTGTGGTTACTGTTCATTAGCCGATCAACTCTATGCGTCGTTGAGCTTAACAGCTGACCAGACTAACCGTGTATCCGTCACCATGCTAGAGCTGGCCGCGCAAGGGCGGGCATGTGAGGCAAATGTGAAGACTTTAGCAATGATCTCAGGAGAGATGCCGTACAATCATGTTGAATTAATACAGCAATTGAATTCAATGGGTGCCAGTTCAGGGTGGGATAGTTTTGCTGGCATGGTACTGGTTTTTTCGGCACTATTCTCGATACCATCGGCTGCGTCAATTTGTGCGCCATTTTTTACGTCGAATTCTGCAAAAAATACTGCATTAAAATTTGCAACAAATCCTGCGCAACAATAGCGTGTAAACTGATACTGCCTGCGATAGCCTTAATATTATGTCTTCAAGCTCTGAGCCACGACCCACTCTAAGCACTATTGCAGCAGCGAGTCTCATGCCCCGCATTGAAAAGCTGGCCACTATCAGTGAATCCGAAGGGGCCCTCACCAGACGTTTTGCAACAGCACAGCACCGTGCTGCAAACGATACGGTGGCTAATTGGATGCGCGATGCGGGTATGAGTGTGCATGAAGATGATATTGGGAACATCATTGGACGTTATGAAGGGCTAACTGAGAATGCACCTGCTGTTATGCTCGGTTCACATCTTGATACCGTTATCAATGCCGGGCGTTTTGATGGCATGCTTGGCGTGTTGTCTGCAATTGCCGTGGTGGATTCGCTAAATGCAAGCAATTGTCGCTTGCCGTTTGCGGTTGAAGTGGTGGGCTTTGCCGATGAAGAAGGGGTGCGCTATCAGTCCACATTCTTAGGCAGTCGAGTGATGGCTGGCACATTTGAATCTGAACTGTTAAATCGTGAAGATAAACACGGCATCTCCATGCGCGAAGCGTTGCTGCAATTTGGAAAAAACCCGGAACAGCTCGATGATGCTGCGCGTGGCACTGGCGATTTACTGGCTTATATTGAATTGCATATTGAACAGGGGCCAGTACTGGAACAACAAGCCTTGCCGGTAGGGGTTGTTACCAGCATTTCTGGTGCGACTCGGCTTAATGTTCAACTGAGTGGCTTGGCAGGGCACGCCGGTACAGTGCCGATGCCTCTTCGACAAGATGCACTTGCCGGGGCCGCTGCCGTTATTTCCTTAATTGAAACACGTTGTACGAATGGGTCTGATCTTGTTGGAACAGTTGGCCGTATTGATGCTCAACCGGGAGCGGGCAATGTCATACCAGGCAGCACAGAATTTACTGTAGATATCAGGGCGGCTTCCGATGAGGAACGCGGGGCGGCAGTAAGCGATGTGCTTGATGGGATTACAGCGATTGCAAAAGAAAGACGGCTGGAGGTCAGCATCGAAAAAGTGCACGAAGAAGGCTCAGTGCATTGTGATGCACAACTGACAACGCAGATAAAATCAGCTATCGACGAAACTGGCATAGAGGTCGCTGCGATTGGCAGTGGGGCCGGGCATGATGCGGCGGCCATGGCAACAATTACACCTGTCGCCATGATTTTTGTAAGATGCGCAGGCGGGGTCAGTCACAACCCGGCAGAATCAGTAACGGAAGCTGATGCTATTGTGGGAGCCGATGTCTTGTTGCGTTCTGTGTTGCATATTGCCTCTGGTTAACAGCGCAATCTAACGGCTGAGTGTATTCGGCTGATGCCATCAACACGCCTTGTCGTAAAGTTAGACTGCACGCGAAACGGGAAATTTTAACGCTAGGAACGGGGATATTCTGTGAACAGTACACCTGAGTTATTTGAAGAGCTTGATCCTGAGCCACGTTTGCTTATGGGGCCTGGCCCCGTCAATGTATACCCTCGTGTGTTACGCGCAATGTCGACGCCTCTGCAGGGCCAGTTTGATCCGCAGTTTACAAACCACATGAATCAAGTTCAGGCCCTGTACCGCCAGGTGTTTGAAACACAGAATGAACAAACCTTCCTGATAAATGGAACGGCAAGAGCGGGTATAGAAGCCTGTCTTACCTCAATTGTGCGGCCCGGTGATACTGTGTTGTCGCCAATCTATGGCCGCTTTGGTCACTTGCTTAATGAGATTGCCATGCGAGCGGGTGCAAACGCTGTGTCTATTGATACAGAATGGGGCCAAATCTTTACACCTGATGAAATCGAAGCTGCCCTAAAACAGCATAAGCCATCGGTTCTGGCAATTAGTCAAGGTGACACTTCAGTTACCATGAAGCAGCCCTTAGGCGATATTGCGAGCCTGTGTAAGCGTTATGGTGCGCTGTTGTATGTTGATGCTACAGCAACAGTGGGTGGCAATAGCTTGCCTGTTGATGATTGGGGTATTGACATTGTCAGTGCCGGATTACAAAAGTGTCTAGCAGGCCCGCCAGGTTCTTCGCCCATTACCTTCAGCGATGAGGTTGCGCAGCGTGTGTTAGATCGTAAACACACAGAAGCTGGTATTAGGCCAGCAGGTGTTGTGGATGCAGATGGGCCTATCATCCAATCTAATTATTTTGATCTTGCGATGCTAATGGATTACTGGAGCCCTGCAAGGCTTAACCATCATACTGAGTCGGCCAGTATGCTTTACGCTGCAAGGGAGTGCGCCAGGGTATTGCTCGAAGAGGGAATTGTAGCTTGCTGTGCACGACATCAATTAACCAGTCGTGCTTTGCGAGCGGGTCTTAGCGCCATGGGGCTTGAGCTATTTGGAGATGAAGCGCACAGAATGGATAATGTGACCGGGATACATATTCCCAAGAGCTGCGGCGACGGTGCAGCTTTGCGACATGACATGCTTCACGATTTCAACATCGAGATAGGCACTTCTTTCGGTCCATTGGATGGAAAGATATGGCGCATAGGTACAATGGGCTACGTTTGTCGCAAGGCAAATGTATTAACTTGTTTGAGCGCTCTGGAAGTACTGCTTAACAAACACGGTTTTACCACACCTCATTATGCTGGTGTCGATGCGGCGTACAAGGTTTACGAACAAGGTTAATCGATGAACGCACCAAACCGTGCTGTCATTAAAATCAGGTTTCATCAAAATCTTATTGTTGATAACGCTGAGCTGGATTCTGAGATTGCTGACATGCTTAAGCGTTGTGGGTATGAATGTCAGTCCTATCCTGAAACATTCGAAGAACTAGATAGCCATGTCTTAGCCTCTTTTGACGTATTGTTGATTGATTGGCGCGACAGCAACTCTGATGTTGCGGATTTTTATAAGCAATGTGGATGTCGATCGCCCGTCATCGCCTTAATACACGATGATCAAGCTTTACCCAATTCAGAAGAACTCACCGGGTTTAACGATTTCGTCAGTGTGTCGGAAGTGTCTGCTGCGCCGTTTCGATTTCGTGCCGAACGCTTGATACAACGATATAAAGATCCGTTAGCCTTAGGGGCTATCAATGCACCTGAAGCACAGCTGTTGCAGTCGGTCGTTAACAATTCCAGCGATTGGGTTTTTGTAAAAGATCTTGAGCATCGCTTTTTAACTGTCAGTGATGAGTATGTGAGTAGTTTGGATCTAACAATGGACAGTGTAATCGGCAAAAATGATTTGGATATTGGTTTTAGCCCTGAGATAGTGCTAGGCACAGGCGATGCTGACTGGCCAGGTTTTTGGCCGCAAGATGATAAAGCGGTTGAAGGCGGCGAACCTACGATCGAAAGCAATCCGTACTGGCGTGTATTTACAGGTGATACCCGTCATAGGCGAACCATTCGTGTGCCGTTAAAAAATAAATGGGGCGGCGTTTACGGCTTATTGATCTGTTCAGAAGATGTTACGGCAATCGTCAAGACTGAACAGGTTTTAAAGGAGCGCAGTGCGATGCTTGAAAAAGTGACGCATGAAAAAAACAACGCCGATCATAGCCGGCTGATGGCCGAACTGGCTGTCACATCAAAAAACAAATTCATTGCGACCGCCAGCCATGATTTACGGCAGCCTTTACACGCGCTCGGGCTGTACCTGGATGTCCTGGAAAATAAGATCCATGGCGAGACAGAGCTGGCGCTCATTAGCAAAATTAAAAATTCCTGCACAGCACTCTCGGCTCTTTTTAACAGTCTGCTTGATCTGTCGCGCTTGGATGCAGGTGTGGTTGATATGGAGGCCTCGCACTTTCCAATCAACAATATGTTGCCAGGCCTGCGTGAAGAGTTTCAGGAAATCGCAGCTGATAAATCACTGAGTATTTCAGTGGATAGCAGTGATGCGGTCATTAAAACGGATGCGGTGCTACTAGAGCGTGTATTGCGAAATTTGATTCAGAATGCGGTGACGTATACCAATTCGGGCTCAGTTGAGGTTCGCTGCGAAACATTTGAAAACCACGTCCGTGTTGAAGTCGCTGATACCGGCCCGGGTATTCCACAATACGAACAACACGCCATATTCTCAGAATACTATCAGCTTGAAAATGCCGGGCAGCGTCCCACAATCGGACTTGGGCTTGGCTTGGCTATAGTCAGACGACTGGTTGATTTACTGAATGTCACCTTCGAGCTGCAATCTGAAACCGGTAAAGGCTCGGTCTTCTCAATAGAGATTCCACTTGGCGATCCTGCATTGGTCGAAGATGATCCCATGATGGATGATGATCCTAATCTGGATGATCGCATCATTTTGATCATCGACGACGATACCGAAATTCTCGACGGGATGCAGCACGTGCTGTCCACCTATGGCTGTATCGCCATCACCTCAGAATCGGCCGCGGAAGCGATCGAAACACTGACCGATAAAGACGTGATGCCCAACATGATCGTTGCAGACTATCGTTTAGAAAACGGTTTAACTGGCGATGCGGCTATAGAATCTATTCGCGAGGAATTCAATATTGATATACCGGCCATAATTGTCACAGGTGATACGTCGGCGGATCGGCTTAAAGAAGCGACTAACAGTGGATTCAAGCTTTTACACAAGCCGGTTCAGCCAGATGAGCTCGTGTTTGCAATCTCCAATATTCTGGCGGAACCGTCGCCCTAAGCTACTAGGCAGCCACTAAGTTGCCGAGCGCCGCAAGCGATTGGTGATAACCCGGGACATCGTGCGAATTATTGATGTGCTGAGGTGATTTCGCTTTGGACTTTGTGTCTGAGTACCGGTAAAATCATCGTGAACTAGGGTGGTGCTGATGCCTGTATCTGGCATTGCTCATTAAGAATATGCGTAAATAGGGTTTGTAGTTCATGGGTCGGCATTTGGTTTCAATTTTGATATCAGCCGGCTCTGTCGTTGTAGCCCTCGCTATTGGCGCCCTCATGTTGCATCTTCTCGGTGCCAACCCTGTCACGGGGTTTGCCACCATGTTTAAGGCCGCATTTGGCTCGCTCGAAGGGCTTGCCGCGACGGCGGACAAAGCCATCCCCTTAATGCTTGTAGGCGTCGGTATATGTATCGCCTTCCGTGCCAATGTCATCAATATCGGTGGGGAAGGTCAGATGGTGGTGGGCGCGCTGTTCACAACCATGTTTGCGCTTAGTTTTCCCGCTTTACCCCTCTTTATAATGGTGCCTTGTGCCTTGATCGTCGGCGCGATCGGTGGTGGCTTATGGGGTTCGATACCGGGTGCGCTGAAAGCGTACTATAACGTGAGCGAAATTCTCAGCACCATCATGCTTAATATCGTGGCGGTTCAAATCATGAACTTTTTACTGCGCGGTCCCTTTATAGATCCGGGTGAGATCGAGCGCGGCACGAGAATACCCCAAACCGCACGTCTACCTGAAAGCTCTGACATGCCCATGTTGGTTGAGAGCCTTAATTTGCACGCCGGCATACTGGTGGCGCTTATCACAGCCCTGGGTGCCTGGGTATTGTTGTGGCGAACTGGGCTCGGGTTTCGACTTCGCTCAGTTGGATTGAACCCGGCAGCGTCGCGTTATGCGGGTATTGCCGTCAAAAGAAATATCGTACTGGCAATGATGCTCAGTGGTGCCATGTCCGGTATCGCCGGTGCCATATTGGTGATTGGCAGTGAGTCGCATCGCATGGTAACCGATGGCTCAACAATGGGTTTCACAGGCAGTGCTGGTTTTAATGGCATTGTAGTGGCCTTGTTTGGAGCACTACATCCATTATGGACTATCCCGTCTGCTTTCTTGTTTGGTGGTATGTTAGTGGGTGCAAATGCACTGCAGCGTGCAGCGCAGGTGCCCTCGGCTCTTATCATCGCCCTCAACGGGCTTATTGTGGTTTTTGTTGTAAGTACAGAATGGTACCGACGAGATCTGCAAGCCCGCAGCCGTAAAGATGTCAGTGCGGAAGGGGCGCTGCCTGATTCAGACAATGATGCTAAAGCTCAGGCCAATAACATGCAGGCAACGAACAAGGAGCCGTCATGAGTGAATTTTTCACATCGGCGATACTGGTAGCGACCGTTGCATCTGGCATTCGTCTGGCTACGCCGTTCCTGCTTGCCTCCTTAGGCGAAGCCATAGGGCAGCGTAGTGGTGTTCTGAACCTGGGTGTTGATGGCGTTATGTTGTTAGGTGCTTTTGGTGCCTACTACGTCGTACTGAGTACCGGCAATGTATGGACGGGCGTACTAATGGGGCTTTTGATTGGCGCTATGATGGGCTTGTTCTATGCCGTGATAACGGTGTTGTGCAAGGCTGAACAAGGTGTCAGTGGTATTGGAATTTATTTATTCGGACTGGGTATGAGTGATCTACTTTTTCAAAAACTGGTCGGAACACCATTTCCAATTAATCAATTTCAGGTTGTTACAGTGCCGGTACTCTCGGACATACCCTACATTGGGCCTATGTTTTTTCAGCACACCGCCATCGTCTACATCGCTTTTTTACTTGTACCGATTGTAGCCATAGTGATCAATCGAACTACCTTTGGTTTAAATGTCAGAGCAGTGGGTGAGAGTCCCGAGGCAGCGGATAGTTTGGGTGTGTCCGTCAGCTTTGTTCGTTTTGTTACCATTATTGTCGGTAATATGTTGGCTGGTTTGGCAGGTGCTGCATTGGCTATTGAACTGGGCATCTTTCAACAGAACCTAACCAACGCGATGGGTTTTATTGCCATTGCACTGGTGTATTTTGGTGCCTGGCGAGCCTGGGGTGTTATGGCAGGTTCATTATTGTTTGGATTGGTCGGGGCTGTTGTGTTGCAGGCGAAAACGCTGGGTTTGATACCTCGCGCGGCTTCCGATTTAGCGGCAATGGCGCCTGCCATCATCACGATATTGGCTCTTATTGTTGTTGCACGTCGTTTTCGTCAACCTGGGGCTTTAACAAAGCCTTATGTGCGCGGAAACTAATTATCTAATTTAGAAATTAACTATTGGGAACTGAGATGAAATATTTATTAAATCTATTCAAGGCGATTGCGCTTGCCGGTGCGTTTTTGGCTGCAGGCTCTTTGCACGCCGATTCGCTAAAAGTCGCTATCATCGCACCTAGCGCCAGTAATGATCTTGCCTTTACGCAAAGTATTGTTGACGGCGTTAATGCACTCAAAGGGGATTTTGAATTAGAAGTCGCGATCACTGACGGCACATTTGTGGTTGCAGATGCCGCCGCTGCAATTCGCGATTATGCAAAGCAGGGTTATGACATCGTTCTGGCTCACGGATCACAATATGGTGGTTCATTAAAGGAGATTGCTCCTGATTTCCCAGATGTTGCATTTGCCTGGGGAACAGCGGCTGATACGTTCGACTTGCCAAACGTGAGCGCTTATGAAGCCCTGTCTAATGAAGGCGGTTATGTCATGGGTGCAATGGCGGCGAGAATGTCTAAGTCTGGCACCATCGGTGTGGTAGGTCCAATTGAAGTAGGCGATGCCAAGCTGTATGTAGATGGATTTGTGGAAGGTGCTAAAGCAACTGATCCCACTATCAAGGTAAACGTTAACTATATTGGTTCTTTTGGTGACGTTGCACTGTCTGCGGAAGCGGGTCGAGCGCACATTGCTAACGGTGCCGACGTGCTTACTGGCACAGCACAAATGGTTGTAGGTGCCATAGGTGCTGCGCGTAATTCTAATGTTGCCTGGTTTGGCACTCAAGCCAATCAGACACGTCTTGGACCAAAAATTGTTGTTGCCTCTCAGGTATACAAATGGGAAGTGATTCTGCGTGAACTTTTCGATGCGGTGAAAGCAGGCGAAAAAGGTGGTAAAAAATTGGTTGTCGATCTTGCAAACGGTGGCCTTAAAATCGAAATGAATGACGACTATCCAATCAGCCCTGAAGCAAAAGCGACTGGTGAAGCTGCTATTGCAGGGATCGCTGACGGCAGCATAAAGGTTGGCGAATAGCTTTTATTCTTAATAATTCGTTTTCCTAAAGTCGCTATGGATAAGGCTATTGCAGCAGACGACGAGGTGCTGATCGAACTGCGCTCCATTGTTAAACGTTTTCCTGGCGTTATAGCCAATGATAACGTGTCTTTCGATGTGCGCAAAGGTGAGGTCCATACCTTGTTGGGTGAAAATGGTGCTGGCAAAAGTACCTTGATGAAGATCATTTACGGTCTTTATCAGCCCGATGAGGGTGAGATCTTGTTAGGCGGTCAACACGTTCTGCTAAAATCGCCGGCTGATGCGATAGCTCACCAAATAGGCATGATCCACCAACACTTTATGTTGGTACCGACACTCACTGTGGCTGAGAACGTGGCATTGGGTTTGTCTTCCGGGCGTGGGCCTCTTACAGACCTGAAAGCGGTATCCAGAAAAATTCGAGAGTATTCTGATCGCTACGGGCTCTCAGTAGATACAGATGCCTACATTTGGCAGCTCTCAGTTGGCGAACGGCAACGTGTGGAAATAATCAAAGCCCTGTGTCGGGATGTGCAATTATTAGTGCTGGATGAACCCACGGCGGTATTGACGCCTCAAGAGGTGGGTGAGTTCTTTGCTGTATTAAGAGAGATGAAACGTGATGGTCGCGGCTTGATCTTTATCTCTCATAAGTTGCATGAGGTCATGGAGCTTAGCGACCGAATTACCGTACTCAGGAACGGTAAAGTTGTTGGTACAACCTCTCCTTCAGAATCAAGCCGCGAGGCGCTGGCGCAAATGATGGTCGGTCGAGAAGTGGCCAGTACTGCAAATAGTCCAGTGTCTAATTCTGGATCGGCAGTCCTCTCCGTCAATAATCTTTATGTCAAAGGTGATCGCGGTGTCAATGCGGTTGTCGGTGCTTCGTTTGAACTGAGTGCTGGAGAAGTTTTGGGAGTGGCGGGGGTATCGGGTAATGGACAGCGAGAACTGGCTGAAGCGATTGCCGGATTAAGACCCGCAGTCAGTGGCAATGTGAAAACGGCTAACATGGAGCTTACCAGGCTATCTCCAAGCGAGGTGCGGGCCGCCGGTGTTGCTTTTGTGCCTGAAGAACGTATGAGAGATGGTGCCATTGGAGATTTTTCAGTCAGTGAGAATATGGTGCTGCTTAATCACACTGAAGAGCGTTTCAGTTCGGCTGGTTTTTTGCGTTTTAAAAAAATACGTGAGCATTGTGAGCAATTGGTGCATGCTTTTCAGGTTAAGACACCCTCAATAGATACGCCAACAAGGAATCTCTCAGGTGGCAATATTCAAAAACTAATTATGGCAAGAGAGCTTGCCGCAAAACCGAAGGTGTTAATTGCCGCACAACCTACTCGCGGAGTGGATATAGGTGCTGCGGAATATATTCATGCAAGATTATTGGAGCAGCGTGATCAAGGTACTGGTATCCTGGTCATTTCTGAAGACCTGGATGAAATAATGGCCTTGTCTGATCGCATTGCGGTTATTTGCGAAGGGCAGATAATGGGTGTGTTGCCGCGCCGGAATGCGAGCCGCGAGCAGATTGGTTTGCTGATGGCAGGTGTACAAGCGTCTGCTTAAACTCGCAGATGAAACAGCGTCAGTAAGGCCTATTTTATAAACACGCCTGGCAAATTATGGACAAAAAAAGCCTGGCGAGTCAGCAGACTGCCAGGCTTTTTTTTATATCGTGAATTTAGCTATTCGTGCCAAACCAGTGTTTGGGAATCACCTTTCGCTCTAGTTGTAAACCCATCATCAACTGAAAATTCTTTAAACATTGGGTCTATAGACGCATCCTGAAAAAATACTCCCGCCACGACGGATGTTTTATCGATGGTCACTTCCATTGAATGTTCAAAAACACCAGATTCTAAAGGACCGCTTACCGTACAGCTGTCAAAGTTAATATCAAACTCGTTTCCAACGGGTAGGTAATCGCTACAGATGGTAACCGTTGCCTCCTCATTTTGTGCATCTGCTAAATCAAAGTTCACGTTAATCGTCTTTGCTGTTTCAAATCCAAAATCTTTTGATACGCTTAAAGATTTAGTATCCACGGCGCCGGCTAAGGCTGCACCTAAGAGCGGTTCACTGTTTTCATTGCCAACGTTGTCTGGAGCAGAGCATGCACCCAAAAATACGGACAGGGAAACTATTGTGATTATTCTATTCATAGTGTTCTCCTAGTCTACAAAGATCAATGGTTTTTCGGCGTTTTCTGGTAAAAACCAGGACTTCTCAAATCCGCCATCGCTGGTCGCCCAGTTTGAAAAATACGGGTAAGCATGTCCTATATCGGTATATTCAATTGGGTGGTTCCATTCGGTGCCAATTTCCAGCGCCCAAGGTAAGCCTTTTTCTGTTTGATAGTAGTACTGTCCAGGTACTGATGCATCATCTCCTGGTTCATTAAATAGGTTGTGATCAAACGCTTCAGTTGGTGCGTAGTTTTTAAGATGGATCTCGTAGCTTCTGCCTGGTGCACTCGCAAAATGTCCGCCGTGCCACGCGCCTGGTGTTGCAAAAAGAAACGGATCAAACACACCCTTAAGCGCCACCGGCACAGGTTCTTTCATTGGAATATGCGCCTCAAACTTCATTTGAAGATCCGATCCACATCCAATCTCGGTACGATAGAACTTACAATCTTCACCTGTTCCTACAAAATTAAAAAGGTTGTATGTGATGATAAAGATCGCTTCTTCGCGCCCGCTTTCTACTGGCTGGAATTTCACTTCTTGATCATTGATAGCGTATTTGACGTTGTCGATATCAATGTCATTGCGCTTTACACCGGGCAAGCGTACTGCAAAACCGTTGTGGTAGGCCGCACCGACGGCCGACATAGCGCCTTTCATCTGAACAAGGGATACACCCGATGGCTTATTCCATACGGCGGTTTTCATATGAACAACCAGATCGTTCATATCGTAGTCGCCTTCATGTGGCCAGTTGTCTTCAAATGCGAGCGTGCTTAGACCACTGGCTGAAGGGTAATAAGTGACCGTCGCTTCTGCTTCCTGAACATCGACCTGATAATCCTCAACTTCGCCATCTGCCGAACCGCCGAACGATTCAAGGCCTGTGCTACTGGAAAATCTGAATCGAGCCCAGGTAGTACCTTCTTTGGTGTCGTCAGGCACATCGAAGTAGACGTACTGCTTTCCCGCGTTGACTTTGACATCTTTGATAACTTGATCATTAGCATCAAATTGACCATTTATATCGGTGTCTACCCAAGCGTTCAAATAGCCGGCTTGAGATGCGTTAACGACCACGATCGCGTTTTTCGATCCAACGATTCCAGTAACAAACTGCACACCATCATCGTTTTCATCAGCCAGAGGGTAGGCGGAGGCGTCAGATTCTCCGTCAACAACACTGCCCAGAAACAGTGCCTGATTCGTTGATCGAGTGCCTTTGGAAACTGCCACCCCATGACGTGCCCCGTTTTCTTCCAGGCTTGTCATATAGGAGTCGGGGGCATCACCAAAGTCCAGATTATGTTCAACGGGGCCAGTTACCGGCGCGAGAGCGCAGCGTGAACCATCATTGATATTAGAAGCGGGACCTTTTGCAAAAAATTCAGCAGAGTAGTTACCAGAATCTACTGCAATGCGATAGATGTTGCCATCGTTGTTTCGACTCGCATAGAAGTTTCCTTCAGCGTCAAAGTAGGATGCTCCAAACGTTCCAGATTCACCCGTTGCTCCGAGTTTAAGTTTGGTGCCTGTTGTAACATCAAGTTGGTATAGGTCACCGTCACGGTCTAATGCATAGGCCAATCCATTACTTGGATGAAACGCGATGTCGTATATAAATAAGTTCCAGCTATTGGTGCCTGCGAGTCTCTCCATTTGTAGATAGTTTTTGGAGTCAGGATCAAGACTTATACTGTACATTCCATATTTGTTACCGCGACGATAGACATAGTATTTACTATCGTTTGTTGAGACATCGCCTACAAAGAAATGCAAATTTGATATGTTTTTAACTTTAAGCGGTTCTATACTATAGTCGCTATGTACTCGGACCGGCATGTTCTCGTCTCTCAACCAGCCATACATGTATTGATCTTTCGGGTTAAAACCCAGCGCATTAATTCTTACATTGTCTCCCACTGTCGCCGCGGCAACTTTGTAATCCCCAGAAAGCAAATTAACGCTGTAGGTGCTGGATACCGCACCTTGTGTTAAATAGGCCTCTGTAGGGCATTCCTCGAATGGATCCGCTGACACTGACGTTGCCAGCAATAGAGCAGGAGCTGCTATCAAATATCGCATTTGCACCTCATAATGACGTAAATAAGGCCGTGTCACATTCCCTGCGCCCATCGCAGAAAAGACCAGCCCTTCCATGCTACGAAAGGAGGTATCGGCTTCCCAATAAGCCAAATTCAGAAAACTAAACCTTCCTGATAGTAATATTTAGAGGTTTCGATGAGTCCATCGAATTTTTAGGAGATCGAAAAACATCGATAGTGAATCACTTAACAAAGAGATTGTGGATCCATTTTCATGAATCCAGTGTACTGGTACCTCTGCGATCTTGTAACCAAGCTTCTCGGCCATATGCAAGTGCTCAATGTCAAAACAATAACCATTGGTTTTTTGTCGAGTCGCGATGTCACGAGCGCACTTTCTCTTGTAGGCCTTGAAGCCGCATTGGCTATCGCTGACGCTGATCAGCCCAAGTGCGGTTGCGATTAAATTAAATGCTTTACTTGTGAAGGTTCTTAAGCCTGGGCGTTGTAAGACTGTGGACTCATTCAAATTGCGTGATCCAATCACGATATCGTAACCTTCGTTTATTCTGCATAGCAGTTTTTCGATCTCGCCAATTGGGGTTGATGAGTCAGCATCGGTAAAAACTAGGACTTCTCCTTCACCAATGAGAAGCCCCTTGGCAATAGAGTAACCTTTGCCGATATTTTTGACATTCTCCACCAAAAGCCCAGCTTTCTGGCTTTTTACTTCCTCGCCGTAGATATCTACGACCTTGACGATTTCTGAGGTTAGATCGTTGCTACCGTCATCAATGATCAGTACTTCTGAGCTATAGTGCTGCTGACTAAGGTAATCTTTTATAGCATAGAGCGTGCTGGCAATTCTTTCCTGTTCATTGAAAACAGGAATGACAACAGTGAGGTAGGGTGGTTGCTGCTTATTCATTGCTCTCTACCGGTTTTGAGTTCGGCGATAGCGTGCAGAAATAAACACCGATTATGATGAATAGCAATCCCAGCATTTTCGTTATTTGGAGTGACTCATTCAGACCAGGCCAGTATGCCGCACCGATGGAAACAATAACGTAGCTGAGTGCAAGAACAGGATAAGCGAAACTTAGAGGGAATGTTTTTAGCGCGTGGATCCAAAAGAACATCGAGACCAAGTAACTTATGATACCTAAAGCCAATAATCCACTGGTGGAGAGATTAAATCCGTTTTGCCAGAAAAGCAGACCATTTAGTATATCGCCGTTTTGTATACCCACCTTCATCAAGAGTTGACCCAGAGATCCACCAAAAAGCGCGATTATGAGTGATGCTGTAGCCTGAGAAATCATGCTGCTGCACCAGAAAGAAAATACACGCCCGCCAGAATTAAAAAGCAACCCAGGCATCTAGTCCTACCAATCTTTTCTTTAAAAATCATTTTGGACATAGCTAAAACCACAATAAAGTTTATGCTTAATAGTGGGTAGGCCAGGCTGACGTCTGTATGTTTTAATACCATTATCCAGCTGCATAGTCCCAGTCCAAGTAATACAATTGACCCGATGAAAGAGGGCTGCTTGAGTATGCGGCTAGTTTCACTGCTATGACTGTTGCTATGGTTTGCTGCGTGTTTTTGCAACACTTGTGAGGACGATGTCATTAGTATTGTCACAATCAAATAGAATGCGGTGCTGGAGCTCATGCTGTCACGGCTGCGGTATTTATAGAATTTATCGGCGACTGATTGGGTTACTGCATTCACCGACAGCTGAACAGGGTGTAATGTGTATTGGTTCACGATTCGTCTGACAACGGATTCACATCTATTTTTCCAAGCCGATGCATCGTCGCCATAGAACCTTCGTATTGTGTTTTCCACCTTGCAATTAAGTCTAAATATCAAACTGATAAAACAATATTCTAGTGTTGATTCGTTGCTGAAATACGCATTTCTGACGGTCTTTTATGCAAGGTTAAACGACCTGTCAATTGCGCACCTGACATGAGCTTGAGCGTGTACTCTTGATCAACCACAGCGGTGTAATGTCGGTAACCCAGTAACTTTCGGTATAGCTCATTGTGTTGTGGGTGGTGCTGATCATTTAACAGTACATACGCAAACTTATAATCCCATATGGCCTGTCGAACATCTTTCTTTTCACGACGCCCGTCTTTGTTGTTATCGAGCCAAGTGGTTTCTTTTATATTACTTTGGGCTATCTTATCAAATAGTGTATAGCGCATTAAATAAGGGTCTTCGGTCAAAACACTTCCACCTGCAGCGATGGCACTATTGTGTGAAACGAATGATGACATGTCAGGGTAACTGGTTCGCATGGTGTTTACGTTAATCCAATTGGGTATTGCCAATGCAAACAGAATTGCCAGTGGTATCACTGTGGACATGTTGCTGTTGATTAGTTTTGATGTCAGTCGATGTATTCCCCAGGCTGCCACCATGCTAAAAAAAGTGTTGCTATACACTAAATGCTTTTGTAGTGATATCACATTTTCGCCGTGCACATGATACGCCGCAAGTGGTATTGCCAGAAGTAGGCATAGCAGCGTTAGTACCTGTTCGCGTTTGGCTGCGAAGGGCAGGTAGCACAAAGACACTAACGCAACGATCATGATATATCCGGACTGTCTGAATATTCTGAAAATAATGTCGGCGCTACGAGCATTACTGGCGTGTGCCCCAACAATCTGCACCTCATATAAAATCTGCAATTGTTGCCAATGCATTGCCACGTATGTGCTCAGTATCACTGTAATAACGATAGAGCCAATAATGGCTTGTTTGGGTGCTCGTAAAAACGCGATTGCCGCTAATAGGGGTAGATACAGTGCCAGGGTATATTTGCTCAGAATGGCAATGCTTAAGACTATCGATCCAAATACGGCGTACATGACCTTATGTTCTCTTTCTTCACATGCCATAAGCAGTAGCGGCAAGGACCAGATAAAGAAACAAAACGCAATGATGTCGTAGGTGGCCATCGAGCTGTTGAATAAGTGTGCCGCATCAACAGAAACAAGAAAGCTAGTCAAAATGGAGATTGGGGTGGATCGCCAAAGCCTGTGCGCGAGCACATAGACCCCAGCTAATGACATCAGTCCAAATACAGCTGCCAGAGTACGCGCCCCGCTAAGACCACCCAATAGACGCTCAGCGAGAGCATAGAGGTACCAGTTAAAGTCGGAACCGAATATGTAACTGTGCGTTGGCCAGTCAAGCCCATTAATGAGTGTTTTTCCGACAAAGAGATAGTCATATTCATCCATATGACCCGAGTGCGAGAAGCTGCTGAACCGACAGTACAGTAAGAATAGGCCTATTAGCGTCAGGCCGAAGATGGTGGTGTTGGCGTTACGATGCGCTGTAAACATGAGGACACACGTTTACAGCGCTATGCAGAGATATTCTAATACTAATTTGTGGCAAGCTGATATCACGTTGTCTTCTGATATTCGTGTACGCAGCTTGTTGTTTTCAACGCTAAGCAACTTACGTCTGCGCTGCTATTGTGTTTAGCTGCGCACACGGTTGGGAATAATGACCACGCGGCGATTGACAGCATGGTCTGCCTCGGTGTCACCATCCGTTAAAGGCCTGGATTCGCCAAATGCGATTGTTTTAAGACGATTGTATGCAACGTTTCGCTGCAGGAGATAATCTTTAATCGCATGTGCACGAGCTTCTGAGAGGACTTTGTTATAGGCCTCATCGGCGCGTTTATCCGCGTGCGTTTCTATCGTATAGCTGTAGTTTTCACAGCGTTCTGCTGTTTCAGCCAGTTGATCGAGTATGGGCTTAACACTCTCTGTGATTACTGTTTTGTCCGTATCAAATACAGACAAGTTCATCAGCCAGGTCTGTGAACAGGCTTCCGGTACATCTTCCGCGGTGGCGACTAATTTGGGCTGACGCTCGTCTTGTGCTTTGGTGTAATCGGCAATAAACAAGTCAATGGTTGCTAATACCGCATCGTAGGTCCATTGTCCGCGATTTTCGCAATCTTCGGTGTCATCTCCAGCGCCCCAGGTTGAAAACCGAAACTGCGTATCTGGGTCACGAAGTATTGCCGATGACTGTTGGAACGAAGCCCATATTGAGGAACGGCAACATAGATGGCTGTCATCGTCTTTTTTGCTATGCTCTTCACTGTCCTCAGGTTGGAGTGCAGCATTGATTTTGTCAATTTCACCACCTGTGTATGCTGGGTAGATTGTCAAAACCGGTTGTCCTGGTGTCGTTTTTAGTTCCTCTTCGCTGAGCATGCGTAAACCCACAGCATCCAGACGTTCTCTAATTTGAGGTACAAGGTCAGTTGGCATGTCATTAAGCTTGTATTTTTTGGCTGAACTAAAAACAAATTTAGTTTCAACTCGTACACCTTCTAATCCTGCCAGAGAGGCGTAGTTCTCCATGAACTCTTCGCCACCTACTTGCAATGGTTGTGGTGCGCCAGCTGGATAGTAACGCGCTTCGGCGAAAGCGCTACCTTGAATGAGTAGCAGCGTTGATGTCAACGAAAGCAGTAAAGCTTTGATTCTTGTGAGTCGCATACATATGACCTAAAAATACCTGATATAAATGTAGCGGGTTTGTTTTCGATTATTTAAGCCCGATGACATTACCTGTTTCACGTATTGGTTTAAATACAGGTGCGCCATTTCTGACATTCAATCTATGCAAAGCGTGCTAGATCACATATAACAATGTTATTGTGGGTTGAGTCACACAATGTGTTTGTTTATCTGATGTGGCTTTTTATGTGCGCTTGCTTGCCACGACACATTTGTTTTTAGTCGTTTGAGTGTAGAAGAGCGTTGTAGTAAACAGATATTTAGAAAAATGTTCTGTGAAAAAATGAACAACTTCAATTTTTAAGGAATATTGCCTTATATGGGTACAAAATCGCTAATCACGCTTTCATTAAATGAGGTGTCTGAGCTGGCTAAATCTGCACTAATTGGGCAGGGCTTTTCTGTTGAACAGGCAGCTGCTATTGCTGAAACTGTTACGCTTGCCGAAAGGGATGAATGTCATTCTCACGGTCTGTTCAGGATTCCTTTCTATATAAAAGCAAACTCGAATCCCGATACAGATGCGCGTGCAACTCCTGATTTGCTGGTGGATGATTCGGCAGTGGTTCACGTGGATGGCCAGAATGGATTCTGTCCTCTTGCCTTAAAAACCGGATTGGACCCGCTTTGCGATAAAGCTCGGCAAACCGGCATTGCCGCATTAGCAATACATAACTGCTATAACATTGCCGCCCTGTGGCCGGAGGTCGAAGCGCTGGCAAATCGAGGCCTGGTTGCGTTTGCGTTCACTTGTGCCAATGCCTTCGTGGCACCGGCAGGTGGTACCAAGCCACTGTTCGGTACAAATCCTATGGCGTTTTCATGGCCGCGCGAGGCCAAACCACCGTTGGTATTTGATCAGGCATCCAGTGCATCAGCTCGCGGCGAAATTCAGTTACGTCTCAGAGATGGAGAAACGATACCGGAAGGCTGGGCGATTGATTCTGACGGTAACAGTACAACAGACCCTGAGGCCGCGCTGGCAGGAGCGCAGCTTACCTTTGGTGGTTATAAAGGCTCCTCTCTTGCGCTCATGATAGAGCTTTTGGCCGGCGCACTGATTGGCGATGTGTTTAGTTACGAATCAAGTGCCAAAGACACTCACGCTGTTGGTGCGCCATTTGGTGGAGAGTTTATTATCGCGATTGACCCAGCACGATGTCTTATAGATGGGGATGCCCGTGCTGCGCGAATCCGCTCAGAGAAGTTATTTGAAAAAATACTAGAGCAAGACGGTACTCGACTTCCATCTCAAAGACGATTCAGTGCAAGAGAAACAAGCTTAAAAAATGGTGTTTTAATCCCAGAAACCCTGGTAAAGCAAATTCAGGAATATGCCTGATTAATGTTACTAACAGTTAACTCAAATACGCTGCTAGTACTTTTGTATAGGCAACAGTTTCGAACAGGGTGATGTCGCTATACCGCTTTGCGGTAAACGGATCAATAGAACTGTAAACCAATGCAACAGTCGCCTGGTTCTGCTGATTTAATTTGCAACATAGTCGTAATCTACTGTCATACAAGAGAGCGATATAAGCAAAGGTTGTGAATATGGATCAGCAAAAGCGTAACAGTTTAAAAATTATGAGTGGCGTCGGTATTGCGGCTTGTACTACCACTTTATCTGGTTTGGCAAGTGCCGCGGTCGGTGTGTCAAATCAAGTTAACCTGGAGAGGCTCCCCGTAGCCTTACCACGTAGCACCAGTGAGCTCGAAATTCAAATTGTTAGCAGTCAAGCCATTCCTGAAGACAGTGTCGTTATTCGGAACGCAACAGACGCGCCTATAGTACTGACTGAATTTATGCCAGGGCACATTGTGTTCGAGGATAGAATACTTAACATTAATTCAATTCTAAATGAGCAGCCCATTGACTTGAATCCTGGGCAGGTGATTGCTGTTCGCGTGGAAATTTTAGAACTGCTTGCCATGCCTCCTACTGAGTATGTTTGGGCTGAGCATGCCATTGAGCAACTCTCTGTAGAAACTCAGGTAATTACGCTAGGCGCCTTTTTATCTGACAGTAAGGGCATACTCTTCCCAATGCCAGTAACAAAACAGTTTGCATAACTGTGAGTGACATAGTTTGCAGACAGGTTTCCAGACTTGTATG
>CAYSZH010000066.1:0-2578 GCA_964435305.1 uncultured Granulosicoccaceae bacterium | reverse complement strand
GCAAATAAGCATTGGACTGCTGGTAAATCTTAGTCAAACAGCAGAGCACTGTGTTAAACCGGCCTTAGCACCAAGGTCTGCAGTGCTCTGCCTACAACGCCTTTTTCATCGTGTAACATCGCATCAGCCAGCCCAATTCCATTCGGTTCCCAGTAACCCGTACTTTGCGAACCCAGCCAATCTCCAACCGGGTCACGATGCAAGGCGACAGTAAGATCAGGGTTGATAAAACTCACTTCATGGGGCTCGGCATTACGACCAAATGCATTGCCACAGTCTGCCAGTGGGCATATTTTCTGAAATGCTGACGGTTCCTCGTCGGGAAGCAGTGCGACTGTTTTCAGCCATACGGCGGTAGGTCCAGGTTCGCCGTTTTCACCGGGCGGATAACGTGTTTCGACACCAAGGCCATTGAAACAAGATTCGGTGTGTAGTTGTTTAATTGGGAAATCACCCTTTGTTGCTTGTTCAGGCTTGCCCATGTTGTGGTGTGAACTTGTGTATTGATGTTCCGCCTGTGGGCTGATATGTAAACCGCTGGCGGTGACTCGTAATTTTCCGTCGGTATCGACCAAGCTGGCCGATGTTGTGGAAACGGTTCTGCCTGCCCTGTTAATGCTGGCTTCAATCTGAAAACCTGAAAAAGGGATGGGACGAATCAGGTTGACCGTTATTCGTGTCAGCCGTTGGCCAGGCAACAGATTTTCTAGCGCGCGTGCTAATAGGCCGGTTGGCGGGCCTGCGTGGCAGGCGTTGACATCCCAGGGGCCTCGGCAGTGGTCTGTGGGTTTGAATAGCCGATTGTCTTCAAGAGTAAAAAAGCTGCTGGACATTGTCTATTGTGCCGCCTATTGAGATTATCAAGTAAACTAACACAGCGTGTAGCCGTTTAAACCTGATTTATGACAACTGTTGTAATATCCCACGAGCCCGTCGAGCTGTATAAAATTCTGAAATTTGAAGGCTTGTCCGCCAGTGGAGGCGAAGCAAAACTGGCCATTGATGAAGGTGCTGTGGCGGTTAACGGCGAAATTGAATATCGCAGAAGGCGCAAGATGTATTCCGGCGATACGCTTTCATTTGCCGGCGAAGATTATCAACTGACACTTGCAGGCTTTGGCACCAAGTCATGACTGCAAGCCAGGAACTCAAATAATATGAACGACACCATTAAATTACTCCAGTCACATCGATCCATCCGAAAGTTCAAGGATGAGCCACTCGAGCAAGATGTTTTAGACACTATTATTGCCAGTGGCCAGGCCGCGGCCACCTCAAGCAATGTACAGGCTGTTTCGGTCATACAGGTTAATGATACCGCAGCGCGTGCCAGCTTAAGCGAATTGGCAGGCGGGCAGGGCTATGTCAACACCGCAAGTGCGTTTTTTGTATTCTGTGCTGATCTACACCGAGCTTCGCAGGCTTGCGTCATGCAAGGTGGCGAGTTTGCCTCCGGTATGACGGAGCATTTTATTATTGCAACAGTGGATGTTGCATTATTTGCTCAAAATTGCGCTGTAGCAGCCGAATCGTTGGGCCTCGGCATTTGCTATATAGGAGGCTTACGTAATAACCCGGCAGGTGTTAGTGAGCTATTGTCCTTGCCCGACAATGTGTATCCGGTATTTGGATTCTGCGTAGGTCACCCCGATCAAGATCCAGAAGTGAAACCACGTATGCCTTTAGCCGGTGTATTGAAACAAGATACATACAGTGATGCCGATCATGCAGAACATATTGGCAACTACGATGCCACGGTGCGTGAATACTACAAAACGCGAACCGGTGGCAAAAAAGACAGCTGCTGGAGCGAAGAAATGAAGGCATTGGTTGGGAAGGAATCTCGCCCTCATATGCGTGAATTCTTGCTGTCAAAAGGCTTTTCATTACGCTAGTTAAAATAGAACCAAACAATACAAAGGTATCCCCTCATGAGCGATCAGTACAGTGAACAAGAGTGGGCGTTGCGAGTAGATTTAGCCGCAGCTTTTCGTCTGGCTGTGCATTTTGATTGGCACGAATCCATTGCCAATCATTTCAGCGCTGCTGTTTCAAACGACGGAAAGCGATTTTTGCTTAACCCAAAGTGGAAACACTTTTCTACTGTGAAAGCAAGCGAATTGTTATTGCTCGACGCTGATGATCCTGACGTGATGCAAGGGGAGAATGCGCCTGAGCCATCGGCCTGGTGTATACATGGTGCGGTGCACCGATCAGTGCCGCAGGCAAAGGTGCTGCTGCATTGTCACCCCCCGTATGCAACCGCGTTATCGTGTTTGAAAGACCCTTCGATTAAACCGATTGATCAAAACACGGCGCGCTTTTTTAATCGCATTGCTATCGATCTTGATTTTGGTGGTATTGCTGACGATGAAGCCGAAGGTGAGCGAATATCTCAGGCATTTGGTAATCGTTCAATTATGATGATGGGCAATCATGGTGTTTCGTGTGCAGCTGAAACAGTTGCGGAAGCATTTGAGCATTTGTATTATCTGGAACGAGCGTCAAAAACGATGATGCTGGCGTACTCAACGGGGCAACCATTGAGTGTATTGAGTGATGAATTAGCAGAAAGCAC
>CAYSZH010000065.1:0-23840 GCA_964435305.1 uncultured Granulosicoccaceae bacterium | reverse complement strand
ATTCGCGAAATAATATTTTGGGTAAATCTGGCTTGTTCCAGAGCTTTATCCAGTTCCTCGTGCAAAACGGGTAGATCTGCATCAGGTTTTTTCAAACGCATCTGAGCACCACGTAACAAATTGGAAATGGCGCCAATCGGCGTATTGAGCTCATGCGCAAGCGTTGTAGCCATCTCACTCACAGATATAGTACGAGAGGTAGTAAATAAGGTATCGCGTTTTTGCATATATTCATGCAAACCAACAGGTCTTACGTCTATTTGGTGTTGAGGCATTTCCTCGGTGCTCGCCTTGGGTTGAAGCGCTATTAGATAAATCGACGTCTCGATATAATCGAGACGTATAGGCATCTGTTCTGTGTTAACGGCCACCGTGGTGTGCAGTGGGCATTTGTGCTGTGTAATGCTCTGGCAAAGATGAATTAATTCTGGCGATGCCGCGAGGGTACTCTGCCAGTCGGCCGAGCAGTTGACAGAGCCTAGCATTTGCTTAAATGTGCCGGTGGATGCCAGCATTGTGGCTGATGCAATATCCACAAGCGCAACCGCGCTATCTACCAATTCAAAAGCGCTCAATAGCGCCTGTGCCGAAACATCAGCCTGATTGTTTGTCGGGTTTTTCTCAACAGGCATAGCGTTGGCAATCACCATTGCTAACACCCCAGGCATACCGAACCGACGGCAACACCTTCTCGCTGCAAGGCCAGTTTTAATTCATCTACCTTACTTTGAGCGTGTAAGCTTAATTGTAATTGATCAGACTCGTCGGCCTGGTTCTCTTCAATAAGCAATTGAATATGCCAGCACCCCGCACCGTCTTTGTCCGCGATGATTTTCTTTAAGCCGCTATTGCCAGAGGCTATATCTAACGTAAACTGTTCACTGTCTGAATTTGAATGCATCTGAAGTTGCTTCAACAGGGCTGAGAACACACCTTGATTTAACAGTTTGCCGCCGGTGCTAAACTGGCCTGCATTAGCGAGCGGTGTTTGAGAGGCACCTTGTTCAATCATTGTCTGCCAGGCATGCGGCAACGCCAACAAGGTTTCAGACAAGCCCGTGTTCGCGGAAAATCGTGAGGACATTCTTGCAGTGCAGCTTTTGTCCGTATCTGGCCTTACACTGCCCGTCTCTTGCCCAGGCTTGTTATTCAGTTTTAGCTCTGCTGGTCCTTGGTTTGCTGGCTTCTCTACCGTATTTGCATGCTGCTGCTGACGGGCCTTGACAAGTGCTGTGTCAAAAGCGTCTTTGTTCGCAGCTTGTTTAATTCGCAGCGCCTGCTTTTCAGCCAGCACCGGTATATTTTCAGGTGGCTCAACGCGTTTAGCCATATCTCACACTCGAATTAATGTGTTGTACCAGCTCGTCAATTTGCTTTTCAACTTCTTTCGATTGCAAGTGCTGCTGCTCGTCCTCACAGCGTTTTTTAATGTCTTCAAGCACAACCAGGCGCGCGCGTTGCTTTTTCCAAAGCCCACGCACGGCTGAAAGCTGTGTATCTTTTTCCAACACATCATTTTGCGCTGTCTGTAAATACATTTTTTCCCGTTGCAGGTGTTGGCTAAGCGCACTCCTGTGTTCGGCCTCATCAATCAAGGCTACAGCAGTCAGGTGGGCGGCATCGCCGGCACGGGCATTATCCAGTGCGTTAAGCTCATCCTGAAAACCATCCACACAGGCCTGAATATCATCACGCACCTTGCACAGTTTGCTGTGTTCGGCACGCACCGCATAGAATTGTGACAGCGCTCGACGTTCACGCACTTCATATAGCTTTCGCAATTGCTTCAAATCTGTACTGGCAGGTAAGATTTTCACAATTGCTAGGATGCCTTCGGCGCCGACTCACTCTTAGATGGTTCCGTATTGGCAATGCTACCTGTAGCAATCTGCAGTGCGTTTATAGTGTCATCAAACGCATTGCTTTCTTGCAAAGTCTGTTGCAAAAAAGATTCTATTAACGGTAACTGCGCTACCGCGGCATCAGCTTCAGTATCGGAGCCAGCTTTGTATTCTCCCACCTGCAATAGAAACTCGATATCACGATACTTTGCCAGCAAGGTTCGCACACGAGACGCGCAAGCGAGCTGTGGCGCTGTTGCCAGTGCACCAAACAAGCGGCTCAGGCTTGCCAAAATATCAATTGCCGGAAAATAGCCGCGCTCGGCAAGCGATCTTGACAAGACAATATGGCCATCGAGAATAGAGCGGGTTTCCTCTGAGATCGGGTCCACACCGGTTTCATCGTCATTCAGTACCGTGTAAAGAGCGGTTATCTGACCTTTGTCATTGTTACCGGCTCGTTCAAATAATCGCGGCAAGGCGGCAAACACCGATGGTGTAAACCCTTGCCGTACTGGTGGTTCTCCAACCGCAAGCCCCAACTCTCTCACAGCGCGCGCATAGCGTGTGACAGAATCCATCAGCAATAAAACATGCCTTCCCTGATCGCGAAACCCCTCTGCCACAGCCGTGGCAGCTTCTGCCGCACTCACGCGTTCCATGGCTGATGCATCCGATGTGGCCACTACTATCACAGCACGTGCTCGCGTTTCTTCAGGCAAAGCATCTTCTATAAATTCACGCACCTCGCGCCCACGTTCGCCGATTAAACCAATCACCACAACATCAGCATCGGTATGTGATGCAAGCATGGCTAGCAAGGTGGACTTACCAGCACCAGCAGGAGCAAAAATACCCAGGCGTTGGCCTTTACCGACAGTAAGGAGTGCATCGATCGCTTTTATACCGGTATGTAAGCGCTGTGAAATACGTTTTCTGGACAATGGGTTGGGTGCATCATTACTTATCTCAGCATGCACGTGACTCACAGGCAATGGCTTATCATCTATAGCCTGTCCAAACCCATCGATAACCCGCCCCATCATATCGTCCGTTATTGGAACATTTGCTTGCTGAGCAATTACCCTCACTTCAGAATCGGACGCCACCCCTTTTAAATGACTAAGCGGTACCAATATTGCCTCGCCGTTTTCAAGACCCACGACATCGGCCTTGATGCAATGGCCGGAGTGTTTGTCACGCACCTCGCAACGCTGACCAATACGTCCCGGTAAACCACTGACTCTAAGTGAGGTACCCACGGCCCGAACCACCCGCCCAATATGTGCAACTGTGGATCGACCTTGTAAGCGATCGCTAAGTTTCGCCGTTATGAATTGCAAACGCGTATCATCAGTTCGCTGGTTGCCTGAATCGGCTTGCAACATGCGTTTTTCGGTTGAAGGTGTCTCGTTCATCCAGCACCCTCAGTATCACTGACAGCGGTGTCTGCGATGCCAGACATGGCATGCGAATTTGCATACTTTTCTAGGCCGGCGGCAACCGGGATTTGGCTCGCGTCGGATACGGCTTCATTTAATAAACTGGTGACATGCTGTAGCTGTGTTTCAATATCAATATCGATACGCCCGTAGCGTGTTTCGATATATCCTTCAGTTTCGTTCAGCGCATCGTCTTTTTCAACACGCTCAAATGGGGAACGTGTCTTGGCTGCGGCTTGGGCCTGCACAGATTCATAAAGCGCTGGCGGCACGCGCAGCACCAATGCACTGGTTTCGCTCAATTCAGATGCCGCTTTTACGGCTTCTGCATACAACCACTGTTCTGGCGCAACGGAATCCGCAATTTTTCGAACAATGTCCAGTGCCAATGACACACAGGCAGCTTGTTGGTCTTCCATGTCAGTAAGATAGCGCGCATGTAATTGCGCTAAATCCTTCTGTCGCTCCTGCTGCGCCGTTTTTGCAGCAGCCTGACGACCCAACTCCACACCCTTTGCATATCCATCCTGTTTTGCCAGGCGCAATTGTTCGCTTTGGGATGCTATCGATTGAGTCAAGCTTTGTGCCTGACTTAGCGCATCGGTGAGTTGCTGCATTTCGTCGGCTGAAAAAACGCGCTGATCGGTGCCAGTAAAACCATGCTCATTTGAAAACAGGCTGATAAAAGTCATGATGAGTCAGCTTTTGTTGTGATCGATTGCGCGTGACTCAGGATGACTTGCGCAATATTTTCACTCACTTGACCACTGGTACTGGCCAATGCGCTGGTGAGCATTTCGCCAGGCAACACGGGATCGAGAGTGGCGCGCAACACAGCAGATCCTGCACTTGCAAACCGGGACTTAACCCAGCTGTTTAGATCAGGTTGCGTGCTATTCTGTGGGAGCTGCCCTTCTTGATTAACTGATCGACTGCCTGATTGATTGCCTGAATGACTATCAGCTTGATCATTTGATTGCACAGTAGGAAACGTTTCTGGCACTGCAAGTTCTGATTTGTCCGCCAGTGCTATTACCTGCAGAAATACCGGTTCTGTTACCACTGCCGCCGCCGCCTTTAGCCTCGGGCCGTCAATCCACAATCTTACTTCGGGTGCTAACAGTAGCGCACCACAGGTATCCTGCAGCTGCGCCAGTGCCTGGCCATCAAGCAAGCACCATGGCGGAATACGATCGATGATGCCCCATGTCCAGAGCGTTGGATCGTGAAGTTGATCGTTACTGTGCATCGAAAGCAAAATGCGCGCAGCCTGTGCTCGGTTCGCGCGGACAGACTGTTGATCCACCATCTGCGCCAACATAATCAGTCAGCCTGATGCTCTTGTCTGGATAGGCTTTTCGAAAACGACTCACGCCGCTTGCGTAGATGTGTAAGCACTACCATGGAAAGCACGAACACCAGCAAGAGCAAAGCAAACGCACCAAGCGATACGCCAGAGAACAAGTTAAGCTTCATCGTTTTTGGCGGTACGTTTGCCGACAGCTGAATGTTGGCTGGCTTAGATGTGGTGATAGACGTATTGGTTTCGAACAATGCCACTGTCACATCTTCGTAAGCGAGGTTCTCTATACCATTGACTACCAGTGCTTTAAATAAACCAACGCTTTCACGCAGATCGACATCTGCTCGATGCTTGATAAACACCGAGGCTGACGCCGGCAACACTTTATCGTTAAGATCGTCGCGCGGTGGCACCGCCAGATGAACACGAGCTTTTAACACACCTTCCACACTGGCAATGGTGTGGGCGATTTCTTGCGACAAGGCATAGTTCAGTCGCGCTCTCTCTTCCAGCGGAGACGAGACAAAGCTTTCTTTGGCAAAAACATCACCGAGCGTGACATAGTGTTCTCTTGGAAAGCCATTACTGCGCAAAATACCCACGGCTTGTGCAAACGCATTCTTGGATGTCGCGACACTATACAAATTGTCTTTTCCAGCAAGCTTTTCGGCGGGAAGACCCGAAAGGCTCAGCAAAGCGACCATATCGTTTGCCTCACTTTCAGACAGCCTTGAATACAAGGTTTCGTCGTTGCAGGCACTTAGGAAAATTACAACAGGCATTAATAGCAAACGCAGCCGGCTTGATGTTGTTGCATTTAGCATGGTGTTAACTCTGCTGCCTAAACAGTTGTTGCATGCCTTCGGCCGTGCGATTAGCCACGTTGGCTGTCAGTTGCGCGTGAAACATAAACTCCTGGCTTCTGGCAGTGAGCATGACAATTTCGCTCGGGCTTAGCTCATTACCAGAGATGATCGCATTTTGGGCGTACTCAACCAGGCTGCTGGCTTCTTGATTAATGTAATCGAGTGGTTGAAACAAGGCTTCAGCCAAAGCGGAAGGCTCAACTTGCATATTGGCACCGTTCGCAATGTTATCTGCGCGCTGCAAACTATCTGCGAAGCTGGCCGCATCAGAACTTGCCGCGATATCTGCACTCAGGTTGACGTTATAGATAGCATCCTGAGCATCACCACCTGGACTTGTTGCACCGTGATTGCCAAGGCTTTCAGCAATAGCTGGAGCGATTTGCGATTCAATCATCGAAGTCTCCTGAGTATATAACGGCTTGTGAAAAGGATTATTGCTTTCGAGCCATGGTTTCCAATGCACTGCCCATACTGGTCAGTGATGTGTGTGACGCATTGGATAAAAATTGCATCCTTAACGACTCTGCCGTAAGCATGGTGACCTGCGCCGGAGATTCCAGACCGTTGTTAAAGTCGTCAGCGCGCGCCACAATCCGATCAGCCTGATTATCCAAAGCCTGCCCCCAGGCCTCTGCCATGGTTTCAAACCAGCTGTTGTGTCGGTTGTTGGCACTTTTGCCACCGGAAATTGAATTGACATGCAGTTGATTTTGCACATTCGTAAAATCGTTCATAGCGAATCTCCTTAAGTTCCAGACGGTTTAAACATTGAAACCGCAAAGTCTATTAACGCAAAGTCTATTAACGCAAAGTCTATTAACGCAAAGTCTATTAATTCAAAGTCTATTAATGCAAAGCTTATTAACCAGTGTATCGTTTTACGAATTTAAATTTTTACCTGTTAAAATTTCAGCACGGTTGAGGCACCGTTTTTTTCGACGAGAACGCGACCATCGATTATCGACTTAACTCTATGCCCAGTGGGTAAGATAGACCCCGTAAAATATCTTGAACCGTCTTCCGTCACAATATACGAAGGATCGTCGGAGACAACCAGCGATACTCGCTTACCCTCATCCAGCACCATCTCATCTTTGACCTTAGCCACCAACCCTGTCGATGGTAGTGTGTTGTCGATGTTGAGCGCTGCAACTTGAGGCACATCCTCTTTAATCATTATTTCTAATCGGTCTAAGAGTGCACCTGCCGACAATGTTGATCGCACAACAAAGCGTCCCTCACCCTGCACATCTAATTCAGCATCAATATCATTAACACGCAGTACATTGCTTATCTGATCGGCAATCGTCTCATCGGCATACACTCGATTTTCGACATTCACCGGCAAGGCTCCCAGCCAATCAGAAAGCCCCCGCTGCTCATCAACCGTTCTTACATAACCTGAGATGCTGACTTTATTTTCTTCACGATTAACCGTTAGGGAGCTGTAAGCTGAATCAGCAAGTTGCTGTTCAAGTGAAAATGGTGTAGCAGCCACTGTCGGTGCGACGCTTTTTTGCCATTGCCACAATGCACCGACGCCCATTGCCAACATGCCAATTGCCAGCGCTGTCGTCCAGGCAGTGAATTTCTTGTTCGATGCTATGGGCTTGCTTGCAGAGCCAATGGAAATACGGTTTACGTTCGTGGTAGCGGGCACACCGTCATCGCCATCGCGATCTGCCAGGCTATCATTGAGATTCAAGCTCGCCGGTTTTGCCCCAGCGCGATTTAAAGTATTGTTATGCGTGACAGAAGCGCCGCGTTGTTCGTCATTTATGATGGGGTTTTGATGAAGCTTTTTTAATAGATGTATTTCGCCCGGCAACCCAAGCTGTAGCACGCTGCTTCCAATGCATATGGGCTCGTACAGCGGAATTTCCACTGAACCGTTTACCGCAATGCTTTGTTCGTTATGTACAAACTCCCCATCAATAACCAGGAGAGAAATAGCATTGTCAGCGTTGCTGCTCAATTGAATGCAAGTGTCCTGCAGCGCTGCGTCTCGTAACACAATGTCGTCATCTACTCCGGCACCAACACGAACTGAAAATGGGGTGAGCAGTTCTACAGTAGCGCCGGCTTGAGGGCCTGCAATGACAGCAACCATCATCGCACTGTCTGCGCTGAGCTTCGATTCGTCGCTCAGCTTGTCGCTTAGCTTGTCGTTCAAGTCGACGCATAGGGGTTCCGCACCGATGCGTTTATCGGGCATAGCACGCTTGCTTTGTTTTTCGATGTCGGCGACGTTTGACATTACTGCCCTACCACCTTCCAGCCAGCATCGTCTGCAGGTTCTGTCTTAAGCACTTTGACCAGTGGAACAGATGGTGCTGATGGTTTTACAGATTCGATTGTCTTCCATTCGTGGCTGTTGTCTGTCGCCACACGCGGGTCTTCAATCGGTACTGAAAGCGCGGGTTCTGAAAGCTGAGCCCTTGCTGGCACAGTTTGTTTCCGTAATTCTGCTTGCGGTTGCACGACAACATCCCGGCTTAGCGCTCGATTAGACTGTATGACTTGCCATTCAGAATTGTTACGCTTTGGCATCTCATTTTTGATCGAGTCCTGCCTGTCCGAATCCACAATGTTAGAGCTATCCACTGCGGGTGGATTAACAACTGGAATATCAGGGCTTAACCCAGGGGTTGAATGCTGCCTGCCTCTCAAGCGCTCGCGGATCGATTGCGGTCTGGAATCATCAACCTCGTTAGCTGGTATATAAACCGGTAACGGCTGAGTCGCTGATACCAGTTTAGGATTAGCATAGCCAATGGGTAGCTCTTCTTCGACCGAAAAGCCCACATCTCGTGACGCGACTCGTGCAAGTGCAGGCTCTAATCGTGCAGGCGCGGACTCAATAATTTCCGCTTCAGAACCGGATAAAATCGGCACCGAATAGCGTTTGCTACTTTTTGGTCGCAGGTTGAGCCGCGGTGTAATGAGAAACATACGTTCTACGCGACTACTCGATTTGTTATTATTTCGGAAAAGTGTACCAATGAGCGGTATGTCGCCGAGCACGGGTACTTTTGAAACGGTATTGGTTTTGGCTTCTCTTACCAAACCACCAATGAGTAAACTTTCACCAGCATTGACAAAAGCCTGCGTTGTAATCGTAGATTCTTCTATGACGGGTATAGCATCGACTTGTTGAGATGACTGAGACCCATCAACAATGTTCACGTTTAATTTGATGTGTGCCTGGTCATGATCTTCGCTAACATGGGGTGTGACACGCAGCAATGTGCCCACTGAAACATTGAAAAGATCAACCTCCTCTTGGCCCTGGACTCTTATATGAAATGTGGATGTGGTATCCAACTGTGCTTCCACATTAGATAAAGTCAATACGTGAGGCTTTGAAACAATGCGCGCTGCTCCCTGAGTTTCTAGCGCACGCACTTGGGAAATAAACTGATCACGATTACCCAATACCAACGATAGAATGCCACCTGCATCAGAAGACGTTATCGCGTTAGCACTGGCCCCTGGTGTCAAAATACTTTGTGCAGATGCATTGCTGTCACTGAACAGTGCAGAACTTCGAGCGTTATCAACTCGCCAATCTACTCCGAGAGAACGAAGCTTATCGGTATCCATGTCAATGATGGTGGCTTCAATTTCAACCATTTTCGGTTCCATGTCGAGGGTGGTGATAATGTCCTCGTAGTTCTGCATGCGTTCGGGCCGATCTCTGATAATGATCGAGTTCGACAAAGGCTCCGCAACAATTCGTGTTGAGCTTGTACTGGTGTCGGCATAACTGGACCTTGCGACGCCACTTGCCGTACTGACGTCAGCGAGACCCTTAGTTGCACTTTCGCCGATATCTCGCTTTGCGTTTTCACCAACCGATTGCAGACCGCGCCCTTTTAACTTTGGCCGCGTGCGAGGCAATGGAGTTTTAGAGCTTTGTGATGAGCCATAAGGGTTGTGATCGACACTAGGGATTCCCGGCTCTAGCAAGGTTCGCAATACAGAAGCAACACCTGGCACAAAAACCGACTGGCCACCTATTGTCTGAGTTGTATCATCCGCCCAGGCGTATTTCAGTTTGAACACACGCAGTGTGTGATCGCTTGGCACACCACCCACGTTGGTCCGCTTTTGATATTCGCCTGCGATGCCCTGAATTTGTTCCTGAAACTGCTTATAGCCCGATACTACCAAGCCCATATCACTTAATGACACAGTATTGCGTGCATTAATCAGCCCCTGTTTTTTCACACTGTGATAAACCCTCTCAGCCACCTCGGCACTCATAGACAACATTCGCCGTGCGCGTTCGCTACTTGGATAGAGGAAAACTTTAGAGTGGTCGTAATACATAGAGACGTTAAACGCTTTAGCCACATCTCGATAGATTTCGTCAGCTGAATCTTTAAAATCGCCGTTTACAGTGCCACGTAAGGATGAATCTACATTGACAGCCAGACCGATTTGTCCGAATAAATCTTGAAAAAACAACTCAATCGGTTGCTCTCTTGGCGACAAATGCAATGGCTTGTCAAAACCAGGGACAGTGGCAGCAGTCGCAACACTCGTGCTTAGCCCAACAGCAATGGTCAACAGCATTGCTATGACTAAATGCAGCACTCTAACCTGAAACAAATGATTCTTATTCATTTTTTATTTAACACTGGTTAGTTGAACAACGTCATCGGGTTACACTTGATGCAGCACATTAAGATCAAGCGTTGGCACAAGTTCGTTGTAAGAAAGCACAGGTGTATCAAAGCGCTCCCGCGCTAATAAACCGCGAACATGACGTCGTAGTTGCACGCTGGTTAAAAGCACTGCTGGTTCGTATTTATCAATCACCTCGACAATCCCGCTGCGAATCCGGTTGGCGGCCTGTGGGTCTAGCGACAGCTGCTGCACACCAGCGGTGGTTCTGAGTGATTTATTAAGCTGTTCTTCAAGCTGCGGTGACAAGGCGACCGCCGCGAGCTTGCCAATGGGTGCATACTGGAAACAGGTTTGTCTCGCAAGTGCCATACGCGCAAACTCGGTAAGGTTAAAGGTATCTTTTTCCAACTGTGCAGCCTGTACCAAGCCTTCTAGAATGCCTCGCATATTTCGGATAGAGACTTCCTCATCAACCAAATTTCTTAAAATTTGCGCGACATTCTGTGCCGGAATACTGCGCAATACTTCTTTGACAATATCTGGATATGACACGCTGGCGACGGATAATAATTGACCGGTTTCCTGAATACCCAGAAACAGAGTGCCATTACGACGCAAAGCTTCCGCTACAGCATCGGTTATGTCATCGACTTTGGACGCTTCTGTGATGACACCGCTTGATATAGGCACCTCAAAGGCGTGTAGCATCCATTGAGGATTATTATCGGTTCGAAAGTGAATACGAACCTCAGGCATTGCAACACCTGAGCGCAGTTGATATTGATTAACGCATTGCGTGATGTCTTCGGTGATATTGCCATCGTGATCCACGGCTGAAACGGTTGGAGGTAACTCCAGCAGCAACGGCACCGATTGCTGAACCTGTTCGGCCTGGGCAGGTGTAACGCGTTTGCGTTTGGCCGCTTTGGCATTCATAACCTGATTAAATGCAGGTGCCTTCATTTTATCGAATCGCAGTCGTAAAGCCGGCACCAGCAAACCACCACACACCAGCAGCACCATGCCAAGGGACACAAACACAACAGTGGGAAAGCCAGGCACCGCTGCAAATAGAAAACAAATACCACCAGCGACCATGAGCACTCTGGGCATCGCAGAAAATTGCTTTTGAATTGAATCGCCGAGATGCCTATCGTTTTCACTATCGGTGGCGCGTGTCACGATAAGGCCTGCTGCCATCGCACCCAGTAATGCCGGAATTTGTGCGACCAAGCCATCACCGATGGTGAGTATGGAATATTTGGACATGGCAGAACCTGCCGTCATCCCAATTTGGAAAACACCAATAGCCAAACCACCCAGCAGGTTCACAATGATTATGACGATACCTGCAATAGCATCGCCTTTTACAAATTTCATCGCGCCATCCATGCTGCCATGAAGCTTACTTTCCATTTCGAGCTCACGCCGTTTCGCTTTGGCTTCAACCTTATCAATAAGATCAGCACGCAAGTCCGAATCTATAGAGAGCTGTTTTCCAGGCATAGCATCGAGTGTGAAGCGAGCTCCAACCTCTGCAACACGTTCTGCACCTTTGGCGATAACGAGAAACTGCACGACGGTGATAATGAGAAATACCACCAAACCGACGACCAGATTACCACCTGCCACCATATTGCCAAATGCACTGATGATGCTTCCCGCATCACCGTTGAGTAAAATTAAACGGGTGGTTGCAACCGAAAGCGCTAGCCTGAAAAGCGTGCTGATTAACAACACACTGGGAAAGGCAGAAAATTGAAGTGCGTTACTGATATAGATGCCCATAAGTACGAGCATTAGCCCAATAGCAATGTTGATCGCTACGAGAGAATCGATAAGAAAAGTCGGTAGCGGCATTATCATCAGCGCCACAATGGACACGATAAGAAGCGCTAGTGCGATGTCACTGAATCGTGATGTTTTTGCGCTACCCTCTTCCGTAGCATCTTGAAGATAGGTATGAAGATTCACCAGATACGCCCTGACAGCTTATTGGTCAGTGGCTCTGGTTGCAGATTGTCCAATAGCTCGCTCAACATACTCATCCGTGGTTTGTTGATGTTGATGGCGTTAATTACACTTAATTACTGCATACCAACATTGAGACTCCAGTCTACTTGTCTCCGGGTAACGAATCAACGCTGCGACTGCACATCCAAACTCAGCAAAACGATCCGCTGAGCACGCAGTAATTTGATTGGTATCAATACAGAAGCAAAACGAATTAATTACGTGTTTCTTGGGAAGATAGGCGCAGGTTTTTGCGCCTCGATCAGCGAATAAAAAAGATCTGATTATGTCGGGACTGCAATTTTATTTCAGTGACGTTAGAGTGTCTGTATGAGCAACCAGGACGCCAGTGGTGAAAAAACCGAACGCGCTACGCCCAAGAAACTGCGCGATGCGCGAAAACGTGGAGATGTAGCAAAAAGTCGCGATGTTACCAGCACCCTCGGTCTGGCATTCGCTTTGGTTTTATTATGGTTTACGTTCGAATCCAATCTTAGCCAGCTTGTGGCCCTGTTAGCTCGCAGCCTGGAACTCGAAGTGGCTTCTTTTGACTACCTGCTCGGCTCTTTGGGCGCTGATGCATTGTGGCTGTTTCTGAGCCTCTCGGCCATAGTGCTTATACCCATCGCCCTATTTGGTCTTTTAATAGAGTTTTTACAAACGGGTCCTATTTTCGCTCTCGAAAAAGTCGCACCCAAACTTGAAAACCTGCATCCGATTAGCGGTTTCAAACGCATGTTCAGCGCGGACAATGTAATGGAGGTGATTAAGTCTTTACTTAAAACGCTGATCTTGTTTGCCGTCGCCTATTTTGTTATTCGTGCTTTTTTGGCCGAACTGCTTTTACTACCCGAAAGTAGTGTAATCGCAATCATAGCGGCCACGAAAGCCGTGTTGCTCAATCTGTTTTTATGGACCTTGGTGATCTTCCTGTTCATCATGTTCATTGATGTAGCCTACACGCGATATGCGTTTGCAAAAAAAATGCGCATGAGTTTACGTGACATTAAACAGGAGCATAAAGACAGCGAAGGCGATCCGCAAACCAAAGGCCAGCGCAAGCAAATGCATAAAGAATTTGCTCAGGAGAGCGCAACCGAATCAGCTCGTTCTGCTACCGTACTGGTGGTAAACCCAACACATGTAGCGATCGCCATTTACTATGACAAGGAAGATAACCCGGTTCCAACAGTAACGGGCAAGGGCGAAGACGAGCTTGCCAGAAGCATGCGAGATGCGGCTAATTTGAAACACGTACCAGTGTTGAGAAATGAGCGCCTCGCTCGCCTGCTGCTAGTCGACGTCGCAGAAGGCGATGTCATTCCACGCGGGCTATTTGAAATTGTTGCTGAAATAATATTGTGGGCTAGTAAAACCAGTGACGCTGTTAAACGGGAGCTTGGCGAAATCGCCGCTTTTGATGTCTTATCAAACCCTCCGCAACCACCAGGTGAAGACTTAACAGAATATCCGCCCGGTTTTGAAATGCTACAAATTTTCCCTGAAAAACAGACAAGCGACGAGGTCTACTGATGGCGGAAACTGATAGTTTGCCCATATCAATTCTGTTTACCGTACTGGCATTGATATTTGTATTGATACTGGCTTGGCTGGCCATCAAATTACTTGCACAGACCAGCAAAGGGCAGTTTAAAAACGGCCGCATAGAACTGTTAGAATCGCGCGGCATCGGAACGCGTGAACGCCTGGTGCTTATCCGATACAACCAGCGCGATATATTGCTCGGTGTGACAGGAAACGGTATCTCAGTTGTGGAAAACAGCCCTGCCAACACAGCTGCCCAACCTGAGGACTATGAGGTAAAAAGCTCATGAACAAAACGCTGAAAAACCCTCTGTTTAATGTGAATGCACTAACCTTGCTGATTTTATTAGCCAGCTTTTTAGCCAGCATTTCGGCAAGCAATGTAGCAGCTCAAAAACTTGAAAAAGTCATTCCCATGGGGGAATGGGCCAGCTTTTTAGAAGTGCGATATACGGAAAAGCCAATCAGAGTCCATCTTCGCACTGGCTATGAAAGAGCAGTGCTGTTGCCCGAAGCTGTCACGATTGAATCCATTCAAGGCGTGAGCGTAATACAGAATCAGACGGATAATTTATTGCCAGGGTGTGCGATTGAACTCGATATTGATGTGATTGGTTTTTCACCCTTAAGGCAATTTGATAATCACAGCATTAAACTTCGAGGCTTGGAGAGTTACCAGCTCTATGAGCTAGTGGTCAATTCCAGCCCAACCGGCAGCCGACAACCGATTGACATTCAGCGCTGAACGCGTTGCTGTCTTACGATAGACCGACCAAGATCGAAAACAAAACGTAGAACAACGAACTGGCCAGGCGATCCATGCCAAACCAGTCGTTGATTGTTAGCGAGAATCTATTGTTTTCTCGCCATGGTTGAGAATGCTTCGCCGAACGTTTTAATCGCCGTTGCAGCCGCTTCAAAAACCATTTTGAACATCTGCGTGTTTGCCTGCATCTCAGCTTGTAACTCGGTGACCATAGAAGCCTGTTCCGCATCAGTAAGGCTGCCAGCCTTTACCAGATTGCCATCTGAGCCACGAATGTCACGCTCATCGCCCTGAATTTCGGCCATTTTCAAGCCAAGCTCCACAGAACGCCCAAGGTATTCACCAGCCGCTTTACCCATTGCCTTAGCCATGGCAATTAGCCAATTCAATCCCTCCGCTCCCTGACCTTTGGTACTCGCTTTTTTCTCGCCGTTGCCAGCAGCTGCCAGATCTTCTTCTTGTTGCTCCATCGCTTCTTCCGCGTAAGATTTGATCAGATCTTCGTATAGCGCATCGATATCGGCCTGAGCCGCCGCGGTTGTTGGGTGACTAAGTTGCGCCATTTTTTCGTTGAACACTTCGCGAGCTTCGGCGGCAACAGGAGTGCCAAGATAGCTGTTTAAAGCATCCTCTCCGCTCAGCCTGAGTGTCAGGTTAACAAGCGCTCCGTTGGTGGCTTCCGAGCCATGTTTAGCGACCAGATCTTCGTAGCTGATGCCATTGACATCGCCTGCGCCTGTTGCAAACGCGCTAAGGTCGGCCTGGGTTGCAGCGTTGATAGATGCACTTTCGCTCATTTAGTATCTCCTTGAATACCGCTCACGGAGCGGTGTATGTGTTAATTTTTTTCGACTATTTATTCGCGGGTGACGTGCAGACCTTTCTATTTACAAACCAGCTTTGGTCTACACAGCAGCGCTTTGTTACCACAATTTTATTAAACCAGCTGAGCGCCAGATCGCCTATATGGGAAAACCCTAGACTTTGCGAATGGGATTGGCCGCAAGACCATTTAACGGTTCTGGTTGTGGGTGGAATGGTGCTTTGGACGACCAAGTGCGCCTTTTTTGCTCTTCCACGGCTTCGGCAAGTAGCGTTGACCATTGGGTGACTGTTCCGTTGATGATGCGCTCGCTGTAGTAGCGTTCGAGGAAATCATCGATGCTAAGCGCATTTTTTCGGTGGCCCACGCTATGACCGTTAATACGCAAATGGTTGTCTATTTGATAAGCCAGAACACGGGAAATTTCACCACTGGCATAGCGGAATTCGATGGTAAAACCATCGTCCATAATCAAATACTCACCCACATTTTGCTAAAGTACCGTCAGCATGGATTCTGACAATGTACCGTCATCGACAACATCATTTTGCGTAGATTCTGCGGAAGAAACGGCATCGATTCGAGAGTCGAAAATACCGCTCGGCGAGTTGCTTACGCTGGTGTAGTACTCTGGAGCAAATAAATCCCCCACCTCGCTTAATGTTGCCGTGGTGTTCACTTGTGCAAATTCAGCCCCTGTTAGCGTAATGATCTGTGAGCTGTTGAGCAGCGTGTTGCCATGCTGGGCAGACGCATTAAGCGTGTAAGTGCCAACCAGAGTGTCAGGCTCAACCTTATCTACTCGTACACCAAAACTGCTTAGCCACTGACCCACATCTGGGGCCCAAATTTCATACTCACCGTGCTCATTGGTTCGCCACGAAGTCCAATTGCTATCGAGCACTTCCGGCCCGTGGCTTTCAAACCCATCGTCTTCAAACACAACGTCTTCAAACCCATCGTCTTCAAACCCATAGCCTCCGGAGCCGTAGCCTTCAAACTCGTGATCTACAAACTCATTATTTTGAAACTCGTCGGTGTCCACAACGGCGGTTGCCGCCTCAAAGGAGTGCGCCCCTGATTCGGTAAGCCCAGCGCCACCTTGTACAGGTGGAGCTGGTAAATCGAGTGGTGAAGTCTGTAAACCAAGGTAGGCATAACCACTTTTGAGCAGCAATATCGCGGTTTCGGTTAGATGCGACCTCACAGACTGAGAAAAAACGGCTGTGGACAAAACCGATGATGACAGCAGAGTAAGAGAACCAGCCGATTGAGCATTTGCATAAGTGTGATCGACTGAACTGCTGTAAAACAACGCTTCTATATCGGTAGGCTGCACTGATTGCACAGGCCAAGCAGCAGACTCTGACAGGTTTTTCTCAAGCTCCGATGTTTGTTTTGCATCCAGCTTAACCGACACATGCACAGACGGGTTGATACGCACTGTCATTTCTCCCTCAACTGAGCCAATAGTGAGTATGACGATGCAATGATTTAACTACAATTGGTAAAAACCCTAAACAATCGCTAACATCAGTGCACATCAATATTTGAATTGGCAGAACAACAAAGCACTTGCAATTCAAAATTTTTGCCCCAATATACTCATTTAAATGGATCTGGATAGATTACTAATGTCAGATTTGCGCGATCAGCTGGTGCCCGGATGGAGCCCCGTCACCATCGTATTAGTGGTAGTCGGCTTTTTGATTGCCTGGCCTATTGGTGTGCTAATGCTGGGTTACATCGTATTTGGCAACCAGCTCAACATCAATCTTGCTGAACCACATACGCTTAAAGCGTTTTGCAAACGAATCAGCTTAGCCTGGCAGGCAGCCGTTGCATCCTGGAAATCTACAGCAACAGTTAAGCAGTACAGTGGGCACACTGAAGCTGACTTCAGTAGCCGCAACACTTCCGCAAACCAACCGGGTAATACAGGCACTCCTAACAGAGAGTAGTCGCCGCGTATCAGGTTGCACGCAACACAAAATAACTCTTTTTACCACGTTGCAGTAAAACGTATTTGTTATTGATTAAGTCATCCTTCGTGATTTCAAAATCTTCCGCCACTTTAGATTTGTTAACCGAAACCGAATTCTCAGACAAAGCACGCCTTGCCTCACTATTGCTTTTAAGAAAGCCTGTGTCTGTAGCCAAGGCCGTCACTATTGGCATACCCGACTCTATTGCACTCATTGGTACATCAGCCTGCGGCACGCCGTCAAACACATCAAGAAACGTCTGATCGTCTAGTTTTTTAAGATCATCACTGCCAGCACCACCAAACAGGATTCCGCTGGCGGAGACCGCTTTGCCGAGCTCGTTTTCACCATGCACCAGGCTCGTTAGTTCCGAGGCTAAGCGCTTTTGCAACACACGCAGATGTTTTGCTTCATTGTGCTCAGTGATTAGCGCATTAATCTCAGTTTGAGAGAGAAACGTAAAAATGCGCACGTATTTTTCGCTGTCTTCGTCACTGGAATTTAACCAGTATTGGTAGAATTTGTAAGGTGAAGTGCGTGCCGCATCCAACCAAACATTGCCACCTTCGCTTTTACCGAATTTGGAACCATCCGCTTTAGTAATTAATGGACAGGTAATAGCAAACCCTTTCCCTTGTGCGATACGCCGTATGAGTTCGGAACCGGTTGTAATATTGCCCCACTGATCGCTTCCACCCATTTGCAAAGTGCATTGGTTTTCTCTGTACAAATGCAGAAAATCGTAGCCCTGAAGCAGTTGATAAGTAAATTCAGTGAAACTCATTCCTTCTGAGCCACCATCAGAAGCCACCTTGCTTTCATCGATACTGATTCGATTTTTTACCGAATCTTTGGCCATCATGTAATTCACACTAATGTGCTTGCCCACATCACGAATAAAATCCAGAAAAGTGAAGTCTTTTGTCCAATCATAGTTATTGACAAGCATGGCCTCATTGTCTTCACCACTATTAAAGTCCAGAAAATGTGTAAGCTGCTGCTTAATGGCGGCTTCGTTGTGACGTAAGGTGCTTTCGTCAAGTAAATTGCGTTCGCTGGATTTACCGGATGGGTCGCCGACCATGCCGGTCGCTCCACCTACCAGGGCGAAAGGCTTGTGACCGCAGCGCTGAAAGTGTGCCAGCATCATAATTGGCACAAGATTACCAACGTGCAGTGAATCGGCAGTGGGGTCAAAGCCAATATAGGCATTGCGCATGCACTCAAGCAGATGTTCTTCCACACCTGGCATGGCATCGTGGACCATACCGCGCCAACGCAATTCCTCAACAAAATTCTTCATATTCAAGCAGTACTCACAAGTCGCCGCAGATCAGCGCTTCATAGTTAACATCGGTCTTATAGTATTGTACTTTAGGTAGCAGTCGCGGTGGCAACTGAGCAGTAAAATCCCATTTTTTCGGCTATCGCGCCGGCACGATTGTGCGAGAATGCGCTATTCGTTTACGAGCCAGCAATTCAAGATGCAACAGAAACTGAGCGAAAGAGGCGCAACCACGGCGAGCACGAGCGATGTCATGATGGTTCAAGAGACAATGAGCGTCTTTGGCTTATATCAAGGAAAAATCGATGGGCTGGCGGGCAGTAAAACCTATGCCGCCATTCGAGCCTATAAGAAAAGCGTTAATATGGCGCCGAACAATGCCATCACTGCCGAGTTCATCTCACATCTTAGAGAAAATACCTAAGCGGAAGACACGACAGCTGCGTACCGAGTTAGTTCCACGTTTAATTTCCACTTCTCTAATTTAACAATGGCTAGAAATTAAATCATGATAATTATGGAACTAAGCTGGAAACCCGCTATCCGACAACATACAAGTATTCTGTCAGTCAAGACCAGCGTACAAATTACTCGGAGAAACCATGATCAAATTTCAAAAGCTTGCCGTTGCACTTATTCCTTTAACCGTACTCGCGGCCTGTTCCAGCGACGATGACGACGCTGCCGTTGTTGAAGAAGCCGTGTCTTCTGTTGGCACCTATCAGGTCACACTGACAAATCGTTCTGCTACACAGCCAATGACCCCGCCGGTTGTTGTCGTTCATGACCCGTCTGTGCAACTCTTTGTAGAGGGTGAAGCTGCTGGCGATGGTATCGTGGCCATCGCGGAAGACGGTAACAACGATATATTAGTAGGTGCACTACCAGGAATTGCAGGTGTCAGCAGTTTTGCTGTTGGACTTGTTGACCCGGCAGCACCCGGACCACTTCGTCCTGGCAACTCAGCCACTATCAACGTAACGTCAGATACCGACGGTCAAGTCATCAGCGTGGTTTCTATGGTGGTTTGTACGAATGATGGTTTTTCTGCAATCGATTCTGCTGCATTTCCAGAAATAACGTCCACCGAAACAGCTCCCATTTTCGATGCCGGTTCTGAAGTAAACGAACTGATGTTGAATTACTGGGTACCGCCATGCAGTGGAGATGCTGGTAGTGAAAATCTGCATACAGATGAAGGCGGTGTGATCACTGCACACCCTGGACAGTCGGGATCAGAAGGTGAAGGCTGGGACTTTGCAGCAGGCTCTCAATTACTGGAAGTCACTATCACACGTAACTAAGGTTATTTGTGATGCGGTAATGTGTGCAGCAAACGTCGCTGCACATTACCTATTCATTGCAACACTTAATAAATACAACGCTGATATATAACCGCCTGATTAGCGATTAATCAGGCGATTATGTACGTTTTTCAGCGACGTAATCCGTTCACGCAAAGGTAAACGGAATAAAGCGAGGTTGTACCTGCAATAAATAATCGATTGAGCTTTGCACCACCAAACTCAACGTTAGCGACAAGTTCTGGAAGCCGCAAACGGCCAATCAGTTCACCGTCGGTATTTAAGCATTGTACAAAAGGCCCGGCTGAGGTCCATATTCGCCCTGCCGTATCCAATCTAAAGCCATCAAACAAGCCGTCCTTACATTCGGCGTGAACACCATCAGGCTCAAGAGTCTGCCCGTCATGACTGACACGCATTCGGCGTATGTGTGCTGGGCCATCCGGGACATGTGATGCACCCGTATCGGCGATGTATAAATAGGTTTCATCGGGGCTGAATGCTAAGCCGTTGGGTTTAACAAAATCTGTAGCAACCGCAGTGACCGATTGAGTTTGAGGATCGATTCTATAAACATGGCAAGCACCAATCTCTGACTCTGCTTTTTCGCCTTCGTAGTCAATGAGAATGCCATAGTCAGGGTCGGTAAACCAGACAGAGCCATCCGATTTAACCACGACATCATTGGGTGAATTCAATCGCTTGCCTTTGAAACTATCGCATAAAACCGTTTTCGATCCATCGTGTTCAGTTCGAGTTACACGGCGTGTCAGGTGCTCACAGGAAACAAGCCGACCTTCACGATCCACTGTATTTCCATTTGTATTGTTAGCTGGATTTCTAAAATCCGATACAACACCATTGGATTCATCCCAACGTAATAAACGGTTGTTAGGGATATCAGACCAAACAAGATAACGCCCAGCTGGAAACCAGGCCGGCCCTTCGGCCCAGCGTGACCCGCTCCAGAGTCTTTCTATACGAGCGTGCCCAATGACGCATGTTTCAAATCTGCTATCAAACACATCAAAGCCTGTACCTTCTAATTCTCCGAACATGATTGCTCGTTTTCCAGTGTAGAAATACTGAGCGCGAATTCGCTCTAGAGATCACAAATTGTAAAGCACGATTAGGGTCTTTTCCACTAGCCTGGTGGCAATGCTATTGTAGGGCCATAGGTGTGGTTTGTTTTAGCAGTTAAGTTGCGCAGCCAGCTCTGTCATAGAGTCGCAAATAAAATCCCAATCTTCTTCAGCTGACATGTCTTCAACCTGGGCTTCACCATATTCATACGGCCGGTTGATATAAGCGGTATGCATTCCTAGCGATCTTGCAACACGTAAATCATAATTATGTGACGCCACCATAAGACATTGGTTTGCTTGTAATCCGAGCATGTCGATACTGTCCAGATACACATGCGGTTGAGGCTTGTAGCCTTTTGTGGGTTCTGACCCTAACACCGCGTCCCACGGGATGCCGTTATACCGGGCAATATTGACCATGATGGCTATATTGCCATTTGACAAGGACGCCAGCGTAAAAGCACGATGCAGCCGGTGCATGCCTGGTAGAACATCCGCCCAGGGCTGCAGCCGATGCCACACTTCATTCAAATGCACAATTTCAGCCTCACTTAGGCTATCCAACTGATAAGACGGCAACAGCTGATCCAGATTTTCTCTGTGAAGCACATCCAAGCGCACATAGCCCCTATCACCGGAGCGTATCTTTTCCATCGCTGGCTGATATAGCGCACGCCAGTCTTGCGCAAATTGCTCCCAGTCTGCCTGCAGACCTTTTGCATCACCCACACCTTGCATCTCGCGCGTAATTGACCCTCGCCAGTCGACCACTGTTCCAAACACATCAAAAAGCAATGCTTTAATGGATTGCGCGTTTTGCATATCTCAATTATTAGGTGCCTGAAGATAAGAGGCATACTAGCACCTAGACGCAGTACCGATAACAGCAAATTAGGCGGTTTTGAAAATTCACACCTTCAGAATTGACTTAGCTCTAATGTACAGATCTAATGTAAACACGATGAAAGCTTGCATAATAATCATACTGCTACTTGGCGTATCAGGCGTGTTGACCAGCGCAAATGGTTTTGCGAGCAGTATCAGCAACCCTCCCAGCGTAACCGGGCCAGAAAATGAGCTACACATTGCACGCCTTGTTTTTCGTCCAAACAATTTCAGCAACTGGCATCCACCCGGCCGGCCATGGTGGAGAATCGATTGGCCAGAAGCCGAGGCGCATTTAATTGAAGGTGTAAAGAGATACACCTTTGTGCAAACAGCTGACGACAGTGCACATGTGACTCTACAAGACGAAGCCGTTTTTGATTATCCCTTATTATTAGCACAGCAAGTTGGTAGATGGTATCTGGACGACCAAGAAATAAAACGTTTACAAACCTATCTTAATCGAGGCGGTTTTTTGATTGTCGATGACTTTCATGGCCCCGACCAATGGGTAGCTTTTAAACGCGTAATGGATAAGGTGCTGCCAAGTCACAGGCTTGCTCCAATCAAGCCTGACAATACGCTTATGACTATTCATTATCCCTTAGCGCAACTAACTCAAATTCCTGGGCGTCGACACATTGTAGGCTACAGCAGTGATGGCACCGCTCAAGTGCAAATGCCGCATTCACCACAACGCTGGCTAGGTATGTTTGATGAAAACAACACCTTACAGGTAGCTATAAATTTCAATATGGATATGGGAGATGCGTGGGAACACGCCAACGACCCATATTACCCAAACGCGATGACAGCACTGGCTTATCGATTTGGTATTAACTACATTTTATACGCCTTAACCCACTGAAGAAAAAATGCAAGCTTTTGCTGTGATTCATCTGAAATAAGGTTATAAAAACTCTCTTGTAACCTTTTGGATAGAACGTTTACTGCAGTGTAAAAAGCACCCTCATTCCCGCCCCGCTAATTAAATGCTAACGAGCAGCCATACAAGAAACGTATAAACAATTGATTTCCTTGTGCTTAAAGACACAGAAAAGAAAAAAGGCAAACTAAATCGCTTAGATTGACAAGCTGTCGAGACTGTCAAATAGGTAATTATGGCAATATCGTACTTTATTCAAGTGTTTTTTTAAGGCTTATTTAAGCTGTTTTCAATACACTTGAACTTCGGGTAACAGGCTGTGAATGTCAGTGCTAATTTATTTAGGCATATAGCCGCTCAATCACAGGTATAAAACCACCCGTGAATGTACGTATAGTGATTGCAGCTCTATTTTTACTATTCGTCGGAAGATGAGCAACCGTTTAAGAACATCTTATTAACGAACGTATGCGTTGCATTCAATACAAGCAGCATAAAAAAATAAATTGTGATGCACATCACATAAACTGATGAAAGCCATACTCGACCCAATGAATAGATTTTGTAACAACAGTCGATCAATCGAAACTTCCAAACACAGCTTTTACGGTAAACGTTTTTACGGTAAAACCAACCGGACATTGATTAGCATTTTTGCCGTAACAAGTTTAATGGCTTGTTCATCTGGGGAAGCCCCTTCATCTGCAGACGAAAGCAATCAATCCAGTTTGTTTGATGAAGCACAGCCAGTGACTGTAGTGAATCAAATGCAGGACGTTATCGTTGTCGACGCTGAAACAAACAACGTCACTATTGGATCATCACCGTCGATTCCAGCTAATTCCTCGATTGCCAACGAAGCCGAACAGAGCTTGCTTGATGATGGAGAAAGTAGCATTGAAGCTATTGCACCGACTGTGGCAAACAGCGAAACCAGTGCGATTATAATGGCAGCATCTCAGACTGCACTTGATGAGCAGGCGCGTATCGAAGCTGAAGAACAAGCTCGTGCAGAAGCCGAAGCCAGGGCTGAAGAACAAGCCCGCGCCGAAGCCGAAGCCAGGGCGGAAGAACAAGCCCGCGCCGAAGCCGAAGCCAGAGCAGAAGAAGAGGCTCGTGCAGAAGCCGAAGCCAGAGCAGAAGAAGAGGCTCGTGCAGAAGCCGAAGCCAGAGCAG
>CAYSZH010000064.1:0-24068 GCA_964435305.1 uncultured Granulosicoccaceae bacterium | reverse complement strand
GTTGAGCTTGTTAATGGTTTCGATCATGTGCACAGGGATACGAATGGTGCGCGCCTGATCCGCAATGGATCGGGTGATTGCCTGCCGAATCCACCAGGTGGCATAAGTTGAAAATTTATAACCTCGGCGGTATTCAAACTTATCCACCGCTTTCATCAAGCCGATGTTGCCTTCCTGGATAAGGTCTAGGAACTGCAAGCCACGGTTGGTGTACTTTTTGGCAATGGAGATTACCAATCGCAGGTTAGCTTCAACCATTTCCTTTTTAGCGCGGCGAGCTTTGGCCTCACCAATGGACATCTTGCGGTTGATCTCTTTAATTTCAGTGATCGGCAACATGCTGCTCACGCAGATTTGTTGAATGCGCGTTTGCAGCATTTCAATTTCTGGTTGGCGCTCTTTTAATGACTCTACAAAAGGCTTACCAGATGCCAGCATTTCGATAATCCATTGATCATCGGTTTCACGGCCGGGGAAGCTTTTGATAAACGTGGCGCGTGGCATTTTGCAGCTCTTAACGCAGATATCTCGAATTTGGCGTTCAAGAGAACGAATGCGCTCTACCTGACCACGTAAGCCACTGGCAAGGGTTGCAACAAACGCCGGGGCGTATTTGAATTCAAGGAAAATGGCATCGACTTTTTCCATGGCCGCCTTGCCTTTCTTATCCTGAATACCACCGGCTGCATCAATTGCTTTGAGTGCTTTAGCGTATTCTTTTTGCAGCGCCATGACGCGACGTTTCACTTCTTCTACATCTGGGCCAGTATCGACCACTTCATCGCTGTCTGACTTTTCAGCACCGGCTGCAGGTGGCGGGTTGGCCACGCGAATTTCATCTGAGGTTTCTTTGAAGTTAACGATGACATCGGACAAACGCATTTGCTCTTCTGTCACTGACTGGTAACGTTCGAGCAGCAGGTTGATGGATTCAGGGTAGGTGCCTAATGCGGCGAGCACCTGTTGTAAGCCATCTTCAATTCGTTTGGCGATTTCGATTTCGCCTTCGCGGGTGAGTAGCTCAACCGTGCCCATCTCACGCATGTACATGCGCACAGGGTCGGTGGTGCGGCCGAACTCACCATCAACGGTTGCGAGTACGGCGGCAGCCTCATCGGCGGCGTCGTCATCGGCGTTGTTATTGGAATCGTTGAGGATCAGCGTGTCTGATTCGGGTGCAATTTCACCTACGGTGATGCCCATGTCGCCAATCATTGCAATAATTTCTTCTACCTGCTCCGGATCGACAATACCGTCGGGGAGGTGGTCGTTCACTTCCGCATAGGTGAGGTATCCTTGCTCTTTACCTTTTGCGATCAGTTCCTTGAGACTGGATTGCTGAGATTTATCCATTGCCATGCGTTGCATATCGCTATTGGTACCTTTGGCTGACCTAACCCACTAGTTTACGCGGATGGGTGTGTTTTGTCACTTATAAGTATCGGCTTTTGCAGCCAACACTTGTGTTTTTAGGTCGTGTAAGGTGGAGTTGGTTCAGCCAATTAAAAGGCCTGGCTGATTAATATAGCGCTACGAGCCTGTTTCGGTCCTGGTTTGCCCAGTTTTCACCGGTTTATTGATAATAATTAAGAGGAATTATAATGCCTGATAGACGCGAACTCGCGAATGCGATCCGCGCCCTGAGTATGGACGCTGTGCAGAAAGCCAAATCCGGTCACCCCGGTGCCCCCATGGGCATGGCCGATATTGCGGAAGTGCTCTGGAACGACTTCCTTAGCCACAATCCGGGTAACCCGAATTGGGCCAATCGTGATCGCTTTGTGCTCTCAAATGGGCACGCATCCATGCTGCATTATTCGCTTTTGCATCTCTCTGGCTACGATCTGCCTATCACCGAGCTGCAAAATTTCCGGCAGCTGCATTCCAAAACCCCTGGCCACCCTGAATACGGCTATGCGCCTGGCATCGAAACCACCACCGGCCCTTTGGGTCAGGGCATTGCCAATGCTGTGGGCATGGCCATTGGTGAGCGTACGCTTGGTGCGCAATTTAACCGGCCCGGTCACAATGTGATTGACCATCACACCTATGTCTTTTTAGGTGATGGCTGTCTGATGGAAGGTATCTCGCACGAAGCCTGTTCGCTGGCTGGCACCTTAAAGCTAGGCAAGCTCATCGCGTTTTACGACGACAATGGCATCTCTATCGATGGGGAAGTGGAGGGCTGGTTTACCGACAATACACCACAACGATTTGCCTCTTATGGTTGGGATGTTATCGATAACGTGGATGGTCACGATGCGGCTGCAATCGCTGATGCGGTGAACCGGGCGCAATCAAAATCGGACGCGCCAACATTAATATGTTGTAAAACTACAATTGGGTTTGGCTCACCGAATAAAGGCGGTAAGGAGTCCAGCCACGGTTCGCCTTTAGGTGATGATGAGATTGAATTGGTGCGTAAAGAGCTGGGTTGGTCGCATGCGCCATTCACTGTGCCTGACGACATTGCCAATACCTGGGATGCCAATGCACTAGGTACGCAAAAAGAGCAAAGCTGGAACGAGGCCTTCAAAGCCTATAGTGCCGCTCACCCAGAACTTGCAGCCGAATTAGCACGCCGCTTGAAGGGTGATTTGCCAGCGAATTGGGACAAAAGCTGCGGCGACTTTATCCAGTCAGTGAGTGACAAAGGTGAAACCATTGCATCGCGCAAAGCATCGCTAAATGCCTTAAATGGTTTTGGCCCCTTACTGCCAGAACTCATTGGCGGGTCGGCTGATCTTGCAGGTTCCAATTTAACGATCTGGTCGGATGCACACGGCATACAAGATAAGCCCGATGGCAATTACATCTTTTACGGCGTGCGTGAATTTGCCATGGCCGCAATCGTCAATGGCTTAGCCTTATACGGTGGTTTTAAGCCGTATGGCGCAACCTTTTTAATGTTCTCAGAGTACGCACGTAACGCCTTACGTATGTCTGCACTTATGAAAATTCCTTCCATACAAGTGTTCACACACGATTCTGTCGGCTTAGGTGAAGACGGTCCAACACACCAGCCAATAGAACAAACGGCAACCTTGCGCATGATGCCTAATATGGCGGTGTGGCGCCCCTGCGATGCGGTTGAGTCGGCAGTGGCCTGGAAGTGTGCCGTGCAACGAGTCGACGGTCCAAGCAGTCTGATTTTCAGCCGTCAGAGTCTGGCGCATCAATCACGCAGTGCAGAACAAATCGCCGATATCGAAAAAGGCGCTTATATCCTGCGTGCCAGTCAGGCGTCCGCTCAGGCGGTTCTCATTGCTACTGGTTCGGAAGTGCAATTAGCAATGGATGCAGCCGAGATGCTCGAAAAAGACGGTGTGCATGTGCAAGTGGTGTCCATGCCCAGTGCCGATTATTTTGATGCTCAGCCTCAAGCCTATAAGGACAAAGTGTTACCTCCAGCCGTCACAGCGCGGGTGGCGGTAGAAGCAGGAGTAGGTGACTATTGGCGCAAGTACGTTGGCTTACAGGGCGATGTGATGAGTATTGATACCTTTGGTGAATCTGCTCCTGCCGCCGATGTGTTTGCTCACTTTGGTTTTTCAGCGGATAAATTAGCCAGTATGGTGCGCGCGACCTTGTAGAACTGTAGTAAAATTACACGATCAGAAAACGAGTTATGGCTTAGGAGTTCGTGTAGTGGCAATCAAAGTTGCAATAAACGGTTTTGGGCGAATTGGCAGAAATGTTCTGCGTGCGGTATTCGAGGCAGATCTAAAAGATCAGTTCGATATCGTCGCCATCAATGATCTTGGCAGTGTCGAAACCAATGCCCATTTGCTGCAGTACGATACGGCACACGGCCGTTTCAATCAGCAAGTGAGTGTGGATGGCGAAAACATTGTGGTGGGTGGCGATAGCTTTAAAGTGTTCGCCGAACGCGACCCTGCAAAATTACCCTGGGCCGATCTGGGTGTGGATGTTGTCATGGAATGCACGGGTGTGTTTCGTACCCGAGAAGCCGCATCAGCTCACCTTAAAGCCGGCGCTAAAAAGGTCATGATCTCGGCCCCAGGCAGTGGTGAAATGGATGCCACTGTTGTGTTTGGTGTTAACGATAGCGACCTGAAAGCGTCAGACCAGATCATTTCAAACGCATCGTGCACGACTAACTGTTTAGCGCCAATGGCAAAAGCGCTTAACGACAGTGTCGGTATCGAAAGTGGTTTGATGACCACGATTCACGCCTACACAAACGATCAGGTACTCACCGATGTGTACCACAAGGATTTACGCCGCGCCCGTTCTGCCACTATGTCCATGATCCCCACCACAACCGGTGCTGCGGCGGCGGTAGGTTTGGTTCTGCCAGAAATGATCGGTAAGCTTGATGGTTTTGCCATGCGCATACCAACGATCAATGTATCTATCGTTGATTTAACATTTACAGCCAGCCGTGAAACTACTGTAGAAGAAATCAACTCATTGATGCAAAAAGCGGCTGACGGGAAAATACTCGCGTACAGCGAAGCACCATTGGTGTCCATCGATTACAATCACACCAGCACATCTTCCAATTTCGACGCTGGCCTAACGCGCGTGATGGGTGGAACATTGGTAAAAGCCTGCGCTTGGTATGACAACGAGTGGGGGTTCTCCAACCGCATGCTCGATACGGCGATGGCGCTAATGCAGGCAAAATAAATCATGAAGCTGTTGACCGAGCTGCCACTATCCGGACAGCGGGTACTGATTCGTCAAGACTTAAACGTGCCACTAGATGGTGGCGGTATCAGCTCCGACAAGCGAATACGTGCCTCTCTGCCCACGCTCCAATATGCGGTGGAGGCAGGTGCTTGCGTCATGGTCATGTCTCATCTTGGTCGTCCCAAAGAGGGTAAGTCTGAAAAGACCTCATCGCTTGCACCGGTTGCTGCTCGTATGTCAGAACTCCTTGGCAAACCGGTTCGCCTGGTCACTGATTATCTTGAAACACCACCTGAGGTTGCTGAAGGCGAAATCGTGATGCTCGAAAACGTGCGCTTCAATACTGGCGAAAAGGCCGACGATGAAGCGCTTGCTAAAACCTACGCATCACTGTGTGATATCTACGCCATGGATGCGTTTGGTACAGCACACCGAGCGCAAGCATCCACTCATGGTGTGGGCATGCATGCGCCGGTTGCCTGTGCAGGCCCGTTGCTTGCCAAAGAACTTGATGCATTGGCTTCAGCACTTGATAATCCGCGCAGGCCGCTGGTTGCCATTGTTGGTGGCTCCAAGGTTTCAACAAAGTTAACGGTACTCGAAACGCTCGTGTCTAAGGTCGATCAGCTTATTGTCGGTGGTGGCATTGCCAATACGTTTATTGCTGCAACCGGTGCAACAGTTGGTGAATCGTTATATGAAAAGGATTTAATCAACAATGCCAGGGCCTTGAGTAAAGAGGCTGAAAAACGAGGGGCTGCCATACCGGTACCAACTGATGTGGTGTGTGCTGAAGATTTAAAAGCCGATGCTGAGGTTTCGATTCGCGCTAGCGATGCCATACAAAAAAACGATATGGTGTTAGATATCGGGCCGGACACCGCCAATAGTTATGCAGACATTATTAGAAAAGCCGGCACAATTGTTTGGAACGGCCCTGTGGGTGTATTTGAAATCGACGCCTTTGGCGAAGGCACTAAAACCTTGTCTCTGGCCATTGCTGAATCTGATGCGTTTTCAATTGCGGGCGGCGGCGATACGCTGGCAGCGGTTGAAAAATACGAAATTGAAGATAAAGTTTCATACATCTCTACAGGCGGCGGTGCTTTCCTCGAATTCCTCGAAGGCAAGACCTTGCCCGCGGTTGCAATGTTGAAAAGTCGAGCTGAATAAGCGCTAAACTCTGGCGCGATCCTTGCCGCCAAACTAGACTTAAACTGATGAACCGGTCTTTCACGCACTTTGTGACAGGCTGTTGCATCAGCCCATTTTGACAAGGAACCAAACATGAGCACTATTGAATCGCTATTGGGCGATGAAGCTGGCTATTTGATGGAACATACCTGTAGCGGTATTCCCAAGGCGCAGATCCATGTTCCGGGGCCCGATTTTGTTACTCGTATCATGGCACCATCGGATCGTGGGCCAGGTACGCTGCGCTCAATGCAGCAAATTTTTAACTCTGGCCGCTTAGCAGGCACAGGCTATGTGTCCATGTTGCCGGTAGATCAGGGCATAGAGCATTCAGCCGGTGCCTCGTTTGCACCCAACCCTGTGTATTTTGACCCGGCTAATATTGTTGAACTGGCAATAGAAGGTGGGTGTAACTGTGTGGCTTCAACGCTGGGTGTCTTGGGTTCGGTCTCGCGCCAATACGCACACCGTATTCCGTTTATGGTGAAACTCAACCATAACGAAACATTAACACTGCCAGTGAAGTACGAACAAACCTTGTTTGCACAAGTGGAGCAGGCGTTTGATTTAGGTGCATTAGCCGTCGGTGCCACAATTTACTATGGCTCGCCTGAATCTCGAATTCAGATCACCGAAATTTCTGAAGCCTTTTACCGGGCGCATCAGCTGGGAATGGTGACGGTGCTATGGGCGTATTTACGTAATCCTTCTTTTAAGAAAGATGGCAAGGATTATCATGTGTCAGCTGACTTAACCAGCCAGGCAAATCACTTAGCGTCTACTATTCAAGCGGACATCGTTAAGCAGAAACAAGCTGAGAACAATGGCGGTTATCCCGATATCGGTTTTGGTAACACGCACCCTAAAGTGTATTCTGATCTAACAACCGATCATCCAGTGGACTTAGTGCGTTATCAGGTCGCTAACTGTTATATGGGCCGTGCCGGATTAATTAATTCTGGTGGCGGTTCTGGTGATAACGATCTGGCGCAAGCGGTGCGCACAGCGGTTATTAATAAGCGTGCCGGTGGCATGGGTTTGATATCAGGGCGTAAGGCGTTTCAAAAGCCGATGAATGAAGGTGCAGAGCTACTTCATGCCATCCAGGATGTGTATCTGGATGACAAAATCACTATTGCTTAATCAAATTAACGTAAGCGCATAAGTTTAAAACAAACAGCCCCAATCAACAGGGGCTGCTTGTTAAGCGATTTATGGCTTCCTGATAACGCTTTAGGCTGCCTTCAATAACATGCTCTGGCAAGCTTGGCCCCGGGTCGGTCTTGTCCCAGTCCAGCGTTTCAAGATAATCCCTGACAAACTGTTTGTCATAGCTTGCCGGGCTTGACCCGAGTTGCCAGCTAGCCGCTTCCCAAAAACGTGATGAATCCGGCGTCAGAATTTCATCCATTAGCGTGAGCTGATTATTCTCATCAAGGCCAAATTCAAATTTTGTATCGGCGATGATGATGCCGCGCGCTTTCGCATAGAGCGACGCCTTTGCATACAGCCTGATGCTCACCTGGCGAATCTGATTGGCAAAGTCTTTGCCAATCGTCGCCACCGTTTGTTCAAAGCTGATGTTCTCATCGTGATCCCCAGCGGCGGCTTTGGTTGCGGGCGTAAAAATCACCTCTGGTAGTTGCTCAGCTTGAGATAGGCCTTTGGGCAAGCTGATTCCGCACACCTCTCCTGTATCTTGATAATCTTTCCAGCCGGAGCCGATAAGATAACCACGCACCACAGCTTCAATGGGGAGTGGCTTAAGCCTTTTGACGATCATGCTGCGCCCTTGTGCCTGCTGATACTCATCAGCATCGCTCAGCACATCTTCAAGTTGCACATCGGCCAGATGATTGGGTATGTCGTTGGCGGTTTGCTCAAACCAGAAGAGTGCAAGCTCGGTGAGCAGTTTGCCCTTGCCAGGAATCACATTCGGCATAATCACATCGAAGGCTGACACGCGATCGCTTGCGATGATCAGCCAGTGATCGTCGTCGATGGTGTAAATATCACGCACTTTTCCACGGTAATGCAGGGGCAGGGAGCGTAGAGAGGAGCTGTGCAGGCCGGATGCGCTCATGGCAAAACTGTTTCGATTGACTATGGGTCAAGTATACTCAAACACCCAGGAACGCAGGTGAACAACTCTTATGGCTGAGGTCAAAGTGGGCATTGTGATGGGCAGCGACAGCGACTGGCCAACGATGCAGGGTGCCGCAACCACATTGCAGCAGTTAGACGTGTCTTTTGAAACGAAGGTGGTATCCGCCCATCGCATGCCAGACGTCATGTTCAACTATGCCGAAAAAGCAGCCGAAAAGGGCTTAAGCTGCATTATTGCAGGGGCAGGTGGCGCTGCGCATTTGCCGGGCATGCTGGCCGCCAAAACGCGCATTCCCGTGCTGGGCGTGCCGGTGGCATCCAAACACTTGCAGGGGCAGGATTCCTTACTATCGATTGTGCAAATGCCCAAAGGCATTCCGGTTGCCACGTTTGCCATAGGGGACGCCGGGGCGGTCAACGCAGCGCTGTTTGCTTGCGCGATGTTGGCTGTGAACGATGCTTCATTGGCAAGCCGCCTTGATGCTTTTCGCGCCGCTCAAACCGCTGAAGCCACAGCTAAAAAATTACCCGTATGAGCCAATCTCAAAAGCCTTTGTTGCCTGGCGCTGTTGTCGGTGTCATTGGTGGTGGCCAACTCGGTCGCTATTTTGTAATTGAAGCCCGCCGCCTTGGCTATAGCACCTGGGTGCTCGATCCGGATCCGGCAGCACCGGCGATGCAAATGGCGGAAAACACGATTGTGGCAGTCTACGATGATGCTGATGCATTGCAAAAGCTTGCTGAAGTCTGTGATGCGGTGACCATTGAATTTGAAAACGTGCCGGCGGCGAGTCTCGAACTCGTTGCAAAGCATGCGCGCGTTGCGCCAGCACAAAACGCTGTGAGCATCGCGCAAGATCGACATCTTGAAAAGCAAACGGCGCAACAGTCGGGTTTGACTACCGCACCCTACGGTTTAATTGAATCAGCCGATGACATTGAACAAGCCGTAAGTGCTGTTGCCTTTCCGGCCATATTAAAAACAGCGCGCCTGGGCTATGACGGTAAGGGGCAACAAACTTGTCATAGTATCGACGATGTTCGTCGAGCATTTGGCGAGATGAATGACGTGGCTTGCGTTTTGGAGCAACGCATTAATTTGCAATGCGAATTATCAGTCGTGTTAGCACGTGGTGCCGATGGCCAATGCCAGTGTTTTCCTGTCGCCGAAAACGTTCATAAGAATGGCATTTTAGAGACCAGCTGCGTACCGGCCGGAGCGTCTGCCGATGTGCTTGAACAAGCCCAACAGTTGGCAGTCGAATTTGCCAAGGCGCTCGATTATCAAGGTGTGTTGGCTATAGAGTTTTTCGTGGATGATCAGCAACACATTATTTTTAACGAGATGGCCCCTCGGCCACATAACAGTGGTCATTACACGTTAGATGCAACGGTTACATCGCAGTTTGAACAGCAATTGCGTGCCTTATGTGCCTTGCCATTGGGGTCGGTTGAGTTACTTAGCCCGGTGTGTATGTTAAACGTTTTGGGCGACTGCTGGCCCGAAAAAGAGATACCTGCATGGGCTGCGGTGGTCGCACAATCGGGTGCGCATTTGCACTTGTATAGCAAAGCGGCTGCACGCCCAGGGCGTAAAATGGGGCACATCAATTGTCTGTCTTCTGACGCATCCAATGCCAAGTCGACAGCTGAAGCATTACGTACCCGTTTGCATGCCCATTTGTGAGTACGCTGCCAGGTTTAGATCACTGATTCTTGTACTAATTACGGTATTAGTTCCCAAGAGCTTGTCGAAATGGGTATAGGGCCCGGTTTTGGCCCAAATTTCGCAACTAACCCACTCAATCGGGTATACCTGTTACAAGAATTAGCGATACACAAATGAGCATTGCCCAACGTCCTAAGCACACGAACGATGACACAGCGAGCTTTATTCCGGTGGCTGTTGAATCGTTGACGATACAAAGCAAGGCACTCACGACAGTTGCAAATTACCTCGGTGCAGAACTGGATGATGCGGTAAAGCTGATCCTGAGCTGTAAAGGGCGTGTGATAGTAACTGGTATGGGCAAGTCAGGTATTGTCGGTAAAAAAATTGCCGCTACTTTTGCCTCAACAGGCACCCCAAGTTTTTATGTTCATCCTGGTGAAGCCATTCATGGTGATCTGGGTATGATCACAGCAGATGATCTTGTTGTTTTGATTTCCTATAGTGGTGAAACAGAAGAGATCGTTAAGCTGATGCCGTCGTTAAAGTACTTTGGTAACCGCATTATCGGAATTGTAGGTGCATCTGATACCACTCTGGGCCGACAGGCAGATGTGGTATTACGCGCCGACATAGAACGCGAAGTTTGTCCCAACAATCTTGCACCCACCACCTCAGCACTTGCGATCATGGCTTTAGGTGATGCGTTGGCTGTGTGCTTGATTAAAGCGCGAGATTTTAAACCTTCCGACTTCGCCCAGTTTCATCCTGGTGGCATGTTGGGAAGACGTTTGCTCTCACGTGTCGGCGATGTAATGATTACTGAAAACCTGCCGTTGATCAGTTCGGCTGAAACGGTTCGCGAAGCGATCTTTTGCATGACCTCGGGCAGGTTAGGGCTTGCCATTGTGGTTAACGGACGCAAGCTTCTGGGCATACTCACCGATGGTGATTTACGCCGTGCCCTTATCATGGACCCTACCATGATGGACAAACCCGTCAAAGAATTTATGACACCTGTTCCTGTCACGATTTCGGCAAATGCGATGGTATCGGATGCTGAAATCCTGATGCGCAAATACAAAATTCGCGCGCTTGTAGTCACCGATGCACGTGAAGGTGCTGAGGATGAGGTGTGTGGCTTGCTGGAAATATTCGCCGACAACAAGCAATAAACTGCGCATTTCAGGCAGGCATTGCACGTATCTTGCTGTTGAATTTACCATGAACTTTTCACAATTTCGGTTGTTTGTGATCTTGTGTGGGCTGCTGCTAATGAGCGCCTGTGCAACGGCACCTCGACAATCGGTTTCCACATCAACACCGGGCGATTCGCTGGCTGATGTTATTGGAGTGGCGGAATTGGCTGCGCCTGTGACACTGCCTGCTGGCAACGCACTGGGAGAATCCAGTGTCATGGTGCGTGATAGCTACACGGCAGCAAGTGGTAAAACCTGTCGGCGTTTAAGCAACGCCAACGGTCAAGCCATCGCTCGTGTTTTGTGTAAAGCTCCAACAGGCGGCTGGCAATTTGCGCGTGATCTACAACCACGCTTATCCTCAGCAACACCTTTAACGATGCCGGCGGTTGCGGTGGTGCGCGATCAACATGACAGTGGCAACACAAGCCTGGATAATGCATCTTCGATTGTTGATACACCTGTGATGCTCGAAGGCAATACCGATGATGTCGTGACAATCGACTTGAATGACACCCAATCTTTGAATAGTGCAGACTATGGCCAACTTGTAGAACGCACACTTGCAGCAAACGAAACCTTATGGCGTTTTGCCAAGCGTACAACCGGCAATGCACTTAATTGGCAAGTGATAGCCGACGTCAATCAGATTAATGATGCACGTACATTAGCCACAGGTGATGTACTGTCTATCCCGGCCAATCTCGTTAATGATGGTCAATAGCGATGCAAGAGAGCGCAGCATCTTATGCATCGAAAGTCACAATCGAGTCAATTAAACGCGCGATCCTCACGCAAGCGCGTGTGATTAATGCGCTGGTATTGCGCGAAACCAAAACACGGTACGGTGATCACAAAATTGGTTTTGTATGGGCGATATTAGAACCACTGATCATGGTTACGATTTTCGTTGTGCTGTTTTCAACAATGCGTAGCAAAGATCCTGGTGGGATGCCGTTGATCCTGTTTATGATCACAGGCATCGTGCCGTTTACTTTGTTCAAAGGCCCGATGGCTCAGATGCAAGGTGCCATCGCACAAAACCGCTCACTTTTTGCCTTCCCACAAGTGACCACCTTTGATGTCATTATTGCGCGTGGTATTTTAGAAGTCATGGTCATTTCTTTTGTATTCGCGTTTTTATTGCTGATGGCCGATATAGCCGGATTCAGTGTATCGATAGAAAGGCCCTTAGAGGTATTAGCGGCGATAACTCTTCTCGCCATGATGGGCTTGGGACTTGGTTTTGCTTTTGCCAGTATCAGCCCAATTATTCCATCGATGAAACAAATATCCTCAGCGCTGTTAGGTCGTCCACTTTTTGTGACGTCGGGTTTGTTTTTTACAGCTGATTCGATACCGCCACCGTTTCGAGAATACCTTTTGTATAACCCGATACTGCATGTTCTGGAATGTTTGCGTTCGGCGTTTTTTTTCGAATTTGAATCTTCGTATGGTGATTGGAACTACGCCATGGCATGGGCGTTTGGTCTGTTGTCAGGTGGTTTATTATTGCATCAGGCGCTTCGCCGTAGAGCGATAATTGGCCTGTGATTAAGCTTGCAAACGTCACCAAACGCTATCGCACATCAGCTGGCGTTAACACGGTGCTCAATAGTGTTAATGTGACCTTTCCGGTAGGCAAAAGCGTCGGTATTCTGGGATTAAACGGTGCCGGTAAATCCACCCTAATTCGTATCATTGGTGATGCCGAACCACCCGATAGTGGCTTTGTCGTCAAGAAAGGGCGTGTATCTTGGCCATTGGGTTATACCGGTGGTTTTCAGGGAACGCTTACCGCACGTGAAAATGCCCGCTTTGTTGCTCGTATATACGGTGAAAGCACACGGTATATTGAAGCCTTTACACAAGAGTTTTCTGAATTGGGTGACTACTTTGATGTGCCCCTGCGCAATTATTCGGCGGGTATGCGTGCCCGTTTTGCCTTCTCCGTCAGCTTAGCCTGCAACTTCGATTATTACCTTGTTGATGAGGCATTGGAAACCGGTGATGCACGATATAGAGAAAAATTTCGCCTGGCATTTGAAGAGCGTCGTGAACACGCCTCTGTCATTCTGGTCTCGCACAACGAACAGACGATCCGTCGAAACTGTGACATGGCCGCGATCCTGCATGATGGCAATCTGACACTTTATGATGATCTCAAGGATGCATTGCAGTTCTACAGCTTTCTCCAGACGCGGGCCGCCTAAACAATGAATGCCATTTCACGTAGCATTGCGATTGTTGTAGGGATTCCGACGCTTATTGCGACCTTGTATTTTGGGTTAATGGCATCGGATGTCTATGTCTCTGAATCTCGCTTTGCCATTCGTTCTGCTAAAGCGGGCACGGCGGTAACAGGCATTGCGGCGATGCTCTCGTCCTCTATTGGAACAGGAAGTGGTCAGGACACCATGGTGCTTGCTGACTATGCATACTCCCAAGACATGCTACTACGTGTGCGTGAGCGTCTGGATATTGTTGGGCATTACTCCAGCGATTCGGTGGACAGTTTATCCAGGTTATCTGAAGATGCCACACAAGAAGAGCTACTGGACTATTTCAGTGCCAAGGTCGACTTGGTGCGTGATACAGCGAGTGATGTATTAACTCTTAAGGTGCGCGCCTACGAGCCTGAATTTTCCCAGCAACTGTCTAATTTGATTATCGAGCTCAGTGAAGAGCTGGTAAACACGCTCTCAACACGCATAGAGGAAGATGCTTTGGAAACCGCTCGAAATGAGATGGCACGTGCATCGAGTAATGTGCATACCGCCAGTGCCGAGCTAATGGCTTTTCAAAACGAAAACTCATCACTGAACCCTGCAGCTGAATCCAGCGCGATTCTGGGCATCGTAACCGGTATCGAAACCAAACTGATTGAAGCACGCGCCGAGCTCTCTGAAAAGCGGGCATTTATGCGCGAGAATTCGCCTGAGGTGGTGACACTTAAAAATCGTGTCAATGCATTATCGCGTCAGCTGAGGTTGGAAAAAGGGCGCGTCGTGGGTGATGGTGGCGGATCTGAAATGAATCAACTTATTGGCAGCTACCAACCATTAATGCTGGAGCAGGAAATGGCGCAGCAGCAATACGCTTCTGCCTTGGCTTCACTGGAAATTGCGCGCATAGAAGCGCAGCGTAAAAAACAGTACCTCATTACGTTTATTCAACCGAATTTGCCAGAAGAAGCACTGGAACCTCGCCGCCTGAATGAAATTTTGACGGTGTTGATCTTCTCATTCCTGTTTTACATGATCGGCGGGCTAATGTGGTCGGCTCTGAAAGATCATATGGGCCGTTAGCGGCGCAGTTATTGCTCCGATCCTTTCAAGAAATCCTTTTTTACGGAACGCTTTCGTGAACAGATTGTTGATGTTGTTACTGGTATTGTGCGCGATGGTTCAGCCCTCGTTTGCGCAATCGGTGGGCGGTTCAGGCCTTGAGCTTTCCGAACAAGCCGAGCAGGATGCGGCTGATCTTTTATTGGAGGCATCAACAGGGCAGGCGGACGAGCTAAAACCATTTGGTGCCAACCTTTTCAATGGCGGCTTCAGTAATGATCGTGAAGACGGCTTAAACCCATCTTATGTGATTCAGCCAGGTGATCGGGTTTCAGTGCGCATCTGGGGTGCAACGCAATTCAGTGACAATCTCACCGTAGATCCGCAAGGTAATATTTTTATCCCGACGGTGGGTCCGATTGAAGTTGCCGGCACACAAAATCGTGATCTCAACGATCGTGTTTCTAAATCGGTTGCCACCGTGTTTACCGATAACGTCAGGGTGTACACAAGCCTTGATGGGTCGCAGCCGGTAGCCGTGTTTGTTACAGGCTTTGTTGAAAGTCCGGGTCGCTTTGCTGGCATTCCATCCAACTCTGCATTGCACTTTATTGATCGAGCCGGAGGCATCAGTGCCAACCGTGGTAGTTATCGTGATATTCAGGTACTGCGTAATAGTAATGTCATTGCCAGCATTGATCTGTACCAGTTTTTGTTGAAAGGCGTGATGCCGCAAGTGCAGTTTCAAGATGGTGACACCATTGTGGTCGGTGCCAGGCGTGCGACGGTGCAAGTGACTGGAGATGTCAGCAATGCAGCGCAATTTGAATTAACATCGCCCACCATCAGCGGTCAGGATTTAATCGACATGGCCTTAATCCATCCGAGTGTGGGTTTTGCGGGCGTGTCAGGTGTGCGTCATGCTAAACCGTATTCCACTTATATCCCGCTAGCCGAATTTAAGCAGCTCGCCCTACTCAACGGCGACACGGTGCATTTTAGAACCGATCAGCATGACGAAGTCATAGTGGTGGAAGTTGAGGGCACGCATCGAGGCCCATCTCGTTTTGCTGTTCCACGCAATACACGTTTAATAGAATTACTCGATTACATTGAAGTGGATACCGAGTTGGCCGATGCTGCATCGGTTTCACTAAAACGACAATCCATAGCCGTACGTCAAAAGGCTGCCCTGGATGAAAGCCTGCAACGCCTCGAAGCGCGCTATCTAACAGCGTCATCACAAACCGATGCCGAGTCTTCAATCCGTGCTCAAGAAGCCACCTTAATTGGTCAGTTTGTACAACGTGCCCGACGTGTCCAACCCAACGGCAGGTTGGTGGTCGCCAGTGGCAATGACATTGCTAATGTGATGCTGCAATCGGGCGATACGATTTTCATTCCCAGCCGCAGCGATTCTGTACTCCTCAGCGGCGAAGTGCTGGTGTCTCAAGCCATGTTATTTAAACCTGGACTCAATGCCCGTGATTACATTAAACGATCAGGTGGTTTCACAGACCAGGCTCAAACCGAGCGAATTGTGCTTGTGCACGTCAATGGTGAAGTGTCCAGTGGTCAAAACCCGCGTGTGCGAGCGGGTGACGAAATCATTGTTCTGCCAAAAGTACCCGTCAAAAATCTGCAGTTAGCGTCAACGATCGTGGATATTCTGTACAAAATAGCCGTTGCGGCATCGGTTGCTGTACGGCTGTAAAGCGCTTCTCTACTGGCAGTAATTTTGCATTTTCACGTGGTAGTTAACGTGTATTTCGGTGTATTTCTAAATTCTCAACAGGTGGTAAATGTTCTCCAACCGTACTAGACATGACAGAAAGATCGCCAACGTGCTTATGCCATTGTATACGCGTGTCATGAAGGAAACTGTTCGACTGACAGATTATTTGCACACGGTTGAGGGTGCCAATAACACAACTGCTAATGAAACCGAAGCGGCCCAGTTCGCTGATTTGTACTTGCGTAAATTGCTAGCGGAATTGGAATCGCCTAACTCGTTTTTTCGGGTGAAGGGTGCAGGTCAATATGATCTTGTACCGAGGCGTAAGGGCCTGTCTCACAATACCAGTGAGGTTGCTAGAAATCTTCACAGCTTGTACGAACGCATCAGCATTGATGATCTGCAGGCGTTCCATGCAAATTCTCAGCACTCGCGTTTGTATAACAATCTCAATTACTACCGCTTGGCTTTGCAGATTGCGGCTAACTCCCTGGAAGGGACGGATGGGCCAAATGCCGATGCCGGCAGTGCACGCAAAATCATCAAGCGTCGTATGCGCGGTTTGCGAGTGAAGTCTGAAAAACTGATTGCTCTGCCACCGGTTGTTCTGGATCAATATAACGAAAAGCAATACTTGCTCGCCAATATGGATGTGCGTGCGGCAATGGCCGAAGGCAGTGTCACCTGTGGGCTGGAACACTTTGCAATGCAAGGTGTGCAGGAAGCCAAAAAAGGGGGGCGGCCAGCACCAGGGGTCGAGCTAGACTTAATCAAGAGTGATTTGCTCAAGCACGATAAAGGAGAGCTGGAAACTTGCATGCGCGTGCTGGAAAGCTCCGGTATGTTCGATGCCCAGTGGTACCAAAAAGAATACGGTCGCAGTAAAAACCCCTTACTTGAGTATTGTCAGAAGGGCGCCAGCGAAGGTCGACGGCCTAATGCCTTGTTTGATCAAGAGTGGTATTGCAAAAAATACCCTGATGTCATAGCGGATCAGGTTCTTCCAGCATTTCACTATGCAGAATATGGGGAAAGCGAACAGCGTCAACCCTGCGAGAGTTTTACACCTGCATGGTACCGAGAAGTCTACAAGGTTGAAGATGGCACATTGGCACTTGTTCATTATCTTACCGAAGGAAAATCGCGCAATTTAAGCCCCAGTGCGTTTTTTGATAGTGAGTTTTATTTAGCCAATAACCCGGATGTGGTGAAAGCGGCAATGGACCCGGTTGATCACTATTATCGCTTTGGTTGGAAAGAGAAGCGTGAGCCCACAGAACACTTTAATGTGCTCGCGTACATTGATAAGCACATGGGTGGTGATGATTCGCTAAACCCGGTTACGCACGCAATTCAATACAAGCTTGCCAGCACCAATATCACCATGGAGGCGATTCAAACAGAAGTTGAGGCGCAGCCAGAGTCTGTCACCGATAGAGATTTACCCTCCCTTTCGACTGTCGCGGGCAATATCCGTTATTTTGCCAACCCAGGCCCGGACTTTGAAGGCCCTTCGGCTGTGGATGTAGCTTCAATCAAACCGCAGGCTAAAACGGTGGCGTTCTATTTACCGCAGTACCATGCGTTTGAAGACAACGATAAATGGTGGGGAGAGGGGTTTAGCGAATGGCGGAATGTTAGCCGTGGTACGCCGCGTTATGCAGGGCACTATCAGCCGCGCATTCCTCGCGACTTAGGCTTTTATGATCTTAACGATACCGATGTGATGCGCCGTCAGGCAACAATGGCATTGGAAAACGGTATTGAAGCGTTTTGTTTTTACTATTACTGGTTTAATGGCAAACGCCTGATGGATATGCCCTTGGACAACTATGCCGCTGCTGAGGATATCACTCAGGAGTTTTGCATTATGTGGGCAAACGAGAACTGGACACGAACCTGGGATGGTTTTGACAGCGAAGTGCTAATAGCGCAGGATTACCACGATGAAGATGAAGATGCTTTTATCGAAGACACGGCCCGTTATTTCAAGAACAAGCGCTATATGCGGGTTAATGGCAGGCCACTTTTTATTCTATATCGACCAGGCTTGTTACCTGAAGGTAAGTCTGCATTTAAACGCTGGCGAACAAAATGGAAAAAACTGATCGGCGTTGAGCCGTATATGCTCATGGTGCAGGGTTTTGGTGATGAAGACCCTCGCGACTTTAATTTTGACGGTGCTGTGGAATTCCCACCACACAAAGTGTGCGCTGATATTCCGAACATGCACGATCAACTGAATATTCTTGATACTGAATATGAAGGCTATGCCAAGGCCTACACCGATGTTATAGCGCGATCGCTTGGCGAAAAAGCACCGTCTTTTCCGCTGATAAAAACGGTTGTACCACATTGGGATAACGATGCACGTAGAGAAGGGCGTGGATTTACCATGCATGGCTCAACACCTGCGCTTTACGAAAGTTGGTTACAGGGTGCGATAAAACATGCTCAGGCTAACCCGTTTGAGGATGAGCCCCTGGTATTTATTAACGCCTGGAACGAATGGGCAGAGGGTGCGTATTTAGAGCCGGATGTGCATTATGGCCATGCCTACCTTAACGCCACCAAGCGTGCGGTGCATGGGTTAACCAGTTCGCGTGAGCGGCAAAAACTTTTGCTTGTGGGTCATGATGCGTATCGTCATGGTGCTCAAATGTTATTGCATAGCCTGGCTAAAACCTATCAGCAACAGTTTGGTATCGATGTCACCATTTTATTGCGTGACAGTGGTCCGATGATTAGCGAATACGAAGCGATATGCCGTACGGTCGTACTGGATAAGCTAGGGCGTAAAAACCTCGAAGGCTGGTTACGGCACGAAGGGTTTGATATTGCCGTCAGTAATACCACTGTTACAGGTGATATTGTGCCAATCCTGAAAAAGGCTGGGCTGGACGTGGTTTCTCTCATTCATGAGCTGCCTAACCTTATTGAAGAATATAAGCTTGAAAACAGGGTTCAAACGATAGCGGAAGAATCTGATCATGTGATTTTTGCGTCTAAAATTGTTCGCGACGGTTTTCGACAGTTCAGTACCGAAAATCAGGATCGGCATATCATTAACCCGCAAGGGATATACAAGTCGATTGAATTTGATGCCGAAAAGCGTCTCAAGATCCGCAGTGAGCTGGGTATCACGCCAGAAGAAAAAGTGGTCTTGAATGTTGGTTACGCTGACTTACGAAAAGGGTTTGATATCTTTTTGCAGATGGCGCGGCTACTGGTGGCTGAACGTGCTGATGTTCACTTTGTGTGGGCCGGGAAAATATCGGACGATATGAAATTGTGGGTGCAGTCCGATTTGGACAGCGCACTTCAAAAGCGCATACATCTCATTGGCTTTACTGACAAGATGGCCGATTACTATTGCGCATGTGATGCGCTGTTTCTTTCATCACGTGAAGATCCATACCCATCAGTGGTGCTTGAAGCGATGTGTGTCGGTGCACCCGTAGTCGTCTTTAAGGGTGCTACAGGCTTTGATGAGCTGATGTCTGAGTATGGGCACGTTGTCGATAAAAATGAAGTGTCGCAAATATCGCGAGCATTAGTGCATTCGCTTTATAACGATGCTAAAAGCGAAAAGCAGGCTCGGCAGAACTACGTAGAAGAGCATTGCCAGTTTGATGATTACTGCTTCGATTTGTTGCAGCTGCTGCGCCCCGATATCAAAAAAATATCTGTGGTGGTACCTAACTATAACTACGAAGAGTACATGCCAGCAAGGCTCGGTAGTGTATTCGAACAAACGTATCCGGTATTTGAAACGATCGTGCTGGATGATTGCTCTACTGACAACAGCGCTGAGGTTATCGAAGCGTTTGCAGAAGAAGCCAATCGCGTTATCCGTTTTATGCCAGCAAGTGAAAACGGCGGCAATGTGTTTAAAGCCTGGACCAAGGGCTTAGAGAAAAGCCGCGGTGACATGGTCTGGATTGCAGAGGCTGATGATTTAAGTCACTCTGAATTTTTGGCTAAATCGCAAGCATCGTTTAATGAAGAAACGGTGATGAGTTTTTGTGATTCGGTACAAATTGGAACCGATGACGAAGAGCTTGCCAAGAGTTATGACTACTACTACCGATTGGTAGATTCAGAGCTTTTTTCCAATGATTTCCGCTTGGAAGGCGTTGATTTTATTAAGCGTGCCATGGCCGTTCGTAACGTCATCATGAACGTCAGTTCTGTGTTATGGGATGCTGACAGCCTACGCTATGCCATGAAAACCGTTGGTACTGATCTCTATGAGGACAAATTGGTGGGAGATTGGCATCTTTATCTGACGCTACTGGCGAAAAAAGGCGCATCAGTTGCATATATTGCTGAATCGCTTAATACGCACCGAAGACATCAATCGAGTGTGACCCATTCGCTTGATGAAGACAGGCATTTACAAGAAATAGAATCGATGCACGCACTCGTATGTCAATTGACCGATGCCGATACGATGCTGGTTGAAGCAATGAGTGCTTACATCGAGGAGCTGAATATACAGTTTAAGCGGTCGAAACCTCAACAAAAGGCGGCTGCGTAATGAGTATATTGATATTAGCAAGCGAGAAAAATGGAGATGTTAACTGAAATGGGCACGCAACGACCTGATATTTTTATCACGGGAGTGATGAAAGGTGGCACCACCATCTTGCATGACTATATCTGCACTCATCCGGAAATTAGTTCGGGAACGCAAAAAGAAATCCACTACTTTTCGCTGTATTACGACAAAGGTGAGGAGTGGTATAACACGCATTTTGCCAATGTAGAAACAGGTCAACGTACGATCGATGCCAGCCCGACGTATTTTGATATTGCCAATACGGCTCAAATACCGCGTTTGATGAAGAAATACTGTAACGATCCGCGTGTCATTCTCATTACCCGCGATCCTATCGAGCGTGCGATTTCGCAATTTGTTCACCTTAAGGTGACGACAAAAGCACCTGCGCTTCAGGATGTGGAAATTGACGAATTATTCTCGCAGGATATTGCAGAAGCGTTCAGGCAAAACACCACGATGGGCTACTATCTGAATCAGATATTGGGCTTCAGTCTTTACACTAGAAAGTTTATTACCTATCGCCAAGAGCTGGAAAAACATCAGTTTCTGGTATTGGACAATAAATCCCTGCGAGAGTCGCCTCGTGCCACCATGGAAAAGGTGTACGACTTTGTGGGTGTGGACTATGTTGATAATGAACAGTTTGGTGTAGTCAAGCATTCCAATGGTAGTGGGATTAATCAGATTTCACTCGAAAGCTATAACAAGCTAGCCGATATTCTGTATCCAGATTACAAGCATTTTTGTCATCAGGCAGGAATTAAATTCGAGCAGGCTCAATACGATGACGGTCAACTTGAACGCTCAGCCTGATCCGGTACATGTGGGCGAAGACGGATGGCTGTTCCTGGTCTCCGGCTCTAACACGGTAATCGATCTGTACAAGAACGATTCTTCGTTCACGGATATTATGGCGCAGCAGTGGGTATCGCTGTTGCAAAAACGCAGCGCTCATTTTGAAGAGCAGGGTATTCAATATCTGCACCTTCCAGCGCCTGAAAAACTCACCGTATTGCATCAGTTTTATAAAGGTGATATTGAAAATATCGGCGGTAGTCCGCTACTGCAGCTAGCCAGTAAGCACGGCAAGAAGCTGCCTTGTCTTGTCAATGTTGCCCCTTTTTTTAGTAGCCAGATTGATAATTTCCCAATTTATTGGAAGACCGATACACATTGGTCTTTTTGGGGTTGCTACTGTGCCTACCAACTTCTGTGTGGGCGCATGGGCGTTGAAGCGAACAGTGATCTTCTCGACTACCCCTATCAAGAAGGAGATGTCCTATTTGATTTGGGTGCAAAGGTTGAAGGGGGCTTAAAAGAAAAAGCTCGATTCTATGAGCTAAACCAAAATGCGCAGCGCACTTACGCCAACCCGATAGTTCGTTTCAAAGAAGAACAGAAGTTGGTAGATGATGGTCATTTGCATGTAGGTTCCCACATTATCTATAAAAATACGGCTGAAAATGCGGTCGATAAATGTGTGGTGTTGTTTGGCGATTCTTTTTCAGAATATCGCCAGCACCTGTTGACAGGCATGCTTGCTGAAACCTTCAGAGAAGTTCATTTTATCTGGAATTCGAATATCGATTTCGAATACGTGAGCATGGTGCAACCGGACTTTGTCATTTCTGAGCTTGCTGAGCGATTCATGACGCGTATTCCAACTGATAAGCTGGATATTCAGTCGTTTTCGGCTGAACGTCTTGCTGTTTACAAACATAAAGCTATTAATGGAGATCCCGAAATGGGCTTTACAATACCCAAGTCGGTTATCTTGAAAGAAGAAGTGCTTCCGTCGGAAAGTTACTCGCTAGAGCCGCCGTTGAGTTATCAGGATGACTGTAATAACGTCGATAACGACGAGGTTATGAAGTCCAACCCCGTGAATGTTGTGACTGTCGAAGATGCCAACGTGTTTTTCAATGGTGCTCAATGTCTGGTGCGAGCACCGGGTAGTGAGATTATCGCGCGCTATGGCGTTAACGATGAGGACTGCGAAGAACTGCCATGGAAACAATATCGACGGATTGAAGGTAGAACCATGCTTTTGGGTGCATCTTCAGGGGCGCACTGTTATTACCATTGGATGTTGGATCTGTTGCCAAGAATCGGCGTGCTGGAGAAAGCAGGCATATCCTTGACAGATATTGATCATTTTCTAGTAAGAGAGGTCAACGATAGCTTCCACAAAGAGACACTGGAACGCCTGGGTATTGATAGCACACGTATTGTAACGATGCGAGATGACAGTTATGTGCAGTGTGAAAAACTGATTCATGTGGATTTGAACAATGGCATCAATATGAAGATGCACCGCATGATTCCAAATTACATGAAGCATCTGTTCCCTCCTAAATACCCGCTTGGCGATCGAATCAAGTTATATATCAGCCGTCCGGCTGGTGTGCGACGTGGCATTGCCAACGAAGAGGAATTACTTCCCATTCTGGAAGATGCGGGTTTTACCGTTACCGCAATGGAGGGGATGTCGGTAGACGAGCAGGCACAGTTACTGGCACGCGCCGATGTACTGATTTCACCGCACGGTGGAGCGCTCACGAATATGGTTTTTTGCAGGCCAGGAATTAAGGTGGTAGAACTCTTTGGTCGGCATGTTTACCCGTTCTACTATGGGCTTGCTCAGATGTGTGGGCACGAATATCACGTGGTTTTAGAATCGGCTGAAGACTACCCAAGGCTAATTCAGTTTAGAGAGGCACAGAAAGCCGGTTCTACCGATATTCAAAAAAGCACACGAACCGGTGCGTTTGATGTCAACGTGGATGTATTCCGAAAAATGATCGACAACATCAACCAGTAATTAGGTTGATGTTGCACGTCCGTCAAGCCAGCAATGTTATGGCAATACTTCCAGTTCAATCACTTGCTCAGCGCTTAGAGATGGATCGACTGAGTCGGTAGCCACAAACCGCAGTGTCAAAGTCCCAATGGCATCTGCTGTGGCCGTCCAAACAAATGTACGCGTGCCGTTGCCACTATCATGAAACGTTGCACCGGATGGCCTGTCGACAATCGTCAGTATAGGCGCGGATGTATCAGGATCAAATGGTCGGATACGTATAGAGATCGTTTCACCCACGCTTACCTGTTGATCTTCCACCGGGAAAAACGCAGGAGAGATGTTCTCTGTAGGAACCCGAATTTCCGTCAGACTGTCTGAATCAGATCCGGCTTCTATCACTGTGATCGTGATGGTTTTCGAAACAACATGCGGTGTAACGCCCGCATCTGTTGCTACGAATGTCAAGTCGACACTGCCCACTTGAGCCGCCGATGGCGTCCAGTTAAAGGTACGAGTACCATCGCCATTGTCTAAAAAGCTACTGCCTAAAGGCGACGACTGCAAACGCAAGCCGGCTACAAAACCTTCCGGATCTTCGGGGATAATCGTCATCACTATTCGTTGCCCGACCGCGAGCACTGCGTCTTCAGCACCAAAGATCAGTGGCGGCAGGTCAGTGGTAATTGGATTGTTTATGGAAGGTGTGTCTGCGTCTGTGTCAGCATCGGTATCTAAGTCGGTGTCTGTGTCAACTTCGTCGCCTGTATTAGTATCCGTAGCGTCGTCGTCGTCTCCATTCGAGTCTGAGTCAGCTTCCGCGTCCGAACCTGAATCGATATCTGAGTCTGCTACAAC
>CAYSZH010000063.1:0-24182 GCA_964435305.1 uncultured Granulosicoccaceae bacterium | reverse complement strand
CACCGCACGGGCGGCCGCGCCAAATGCCTTACCCAGAATGCGCGTGATACGAGCGTTGCGTTCATTCTGCGAGCTCGCCTGTTTGCATTCAAAACTGATTTTATTGTTATGCGTTAGAACGAATGCACATTGACTATTCGCCATCGCTAATGATTTAACGACGGCTTCACAACGGGCGAACTCGGTGCGTTCGGTGCGCATAAATTTTCGGCGCGCCGGCAAGTTATAAAAAAGGTCCTTAACATCGACAGTGGTGCCAACCGGATGTGCCGCCGGCTCTCGATCGACTCCGCCATCATGCCGATAGCGAATCTGCCAGGCATTGTCAGCATCCCGATGGCAGGATGTCAGCACTAAGCGCGAAACCGATGCAATACTCGGCAAGGCCTCACCACGGAACCCCATCGTGGCCACGGATTCAAGATCAGCCATTGAGGTGATTTTACTCGTGGCGTGGCGACTCAGCGCCAGCGCGATTTCATCCGCCTGAATGCCGTGCCCGTTATCTCTTATCCGGATACGGCCCAGCCCACCTTGCTCTATATCTACCTGACAATGCGTAGCGCCGGCATCCAGGCTGTTCTCTAACAATTCTTTGATGATAGACGCCGGCCGCTCAATGACCTCACCTGCGGCGATTTGGTTAATCAGGTGATCGGGTAGCTGTGTTATTGGCATCGAATTAGGCATTGCACAATTGAGGGCCCTATTATGCGCTATCGACGACCCGCTGGCACCATCAACGGCATACTGTGACCGATGTATGGACAAGCACCGACTCAGATATGCTAATTTCTACAAAATAATTAAGGATTAACACCTCTTGGAACACCAATTCACACCACTGGTTGACGCATTGCCAGCAAGCACACCGTTTGTCGGGCCTGAGACTTTAGAGCGTGCTAGCGGCAAACGGTTTAAAGCCCGTATTGGCGCGAACGAAAGCGCGTTCGGAATTTCACCTAAAGCCATTGCCGCAATGCAAGAAGCGATAAGCAATGGAGAATGCAGCTGGTACTGCGACCCAGAAAACCATGAGCTTCGCAGCACCCTTGCCTTAAAGCATTCCGTACACCCAGACGAAATTTGTGTGGATGCTGGCATCGACGCCTTGCTCGGACTCACTGTAAGAATGATGATTAACGCAGGCGATTCTGTCGTGACATCCAATGGGGCTTATCCCACATTCAATTACCACGTAACTGGGCATGGTGGAAACTTAATTAAGGTGTCATACGATGGTGGACACGAAAACCTGCAAGGCCTGTTGGACGCCGCAAATAAGCAAAGCACCAAACTGATTTACTTGTCGAACCCAGACAACCCAATGGGCACTTGGCATAGTGCTGATGCGGTAACTGACATGATTACCAACCTGCCCGCCCACAGCACGTTTCTGCTGGATGAGGCCTATGCCGAATTTGCATCAGAAAACACCACGCCCGCAATCGATACCAGCAACCCTGCCGTTATCCGATATCGCACATTTTCCAAAGCTTACGGTATGGCGGGTATGCGTATTGGCTATGTGATTGCACATCGCGATACCATCACCGCCTTCAATAAAATCCGTAATCACTTCGCTGTTTCCAGGTTGTCGCAAGTTGCTGCACTTGCATCGTTACAAGACGACAGTTTCCTGCAATTTGTAAGCGAGCAGGTGCGCTCAGGTAGAGAACGCATCTATCAGTTCGCCAAACAGTTTGAGCTGCCATACCTACCCTCTGCAACCAACTTTGTTGCGGTTGACATTGGTGACGCGGCACAGGCTAGCTCACTGTTGCAACAGCTAAACGACAAAGGTGTGTTTTTACGTAAGCCGGGAGTTGCACCACTTGATCGATACATCCGTGTGGGTATTGGCAGCTTAAGCGAGCATCGTGCATTTACCGAAGCGTTTGAAGCGCTTTATGAGTTGGAGTCGAACTGACTACATAAATGCGCCGGTCTAACGCAATGTTATCGCCATTTTTACCAGTCGCACCATCTCGGCAAGATGACTTTCGCGTGTGAAGCGAACGATCAACCAGGTTCCCCCATTCTTGCGATTAGGGTGCCCCACTCGATTAGGGGCGTGAGTCAATCCCTCACGCCTTACCACCTCGGGTGAGAGCCGAACGTCTAATTCGTTATTGCCGTGAAAGTGTGCAACCTCTTTTCCCTTGTAATCAATGACCATGAAGTCTCGATCGGGTTTCCATAGATGGACATCGATACCAGGTAACTTCTCAAGCTCCTTGATCAACTTCTTGCGCAGTGCTGCCATTTTAGATCTCCATCGTTAACATTATTGGCGTTAAGCTATTCCGTTCAACTCATTTATTTTTTTCCAACAAAAACTTCCAAGCCTGATTGTCTCATTTGCTTTTTAAAAGCGGCTGACGTTTTATGCTCTAGTACTATTCCTGATGCATTCTCCAATGGCATTATCACGTACGGAGAGGCCACCCCGTGTTTTTCTATTGAAGCAAGCACGATGGTGTCTGCTGCCCGTTGGCTTAGCACCCTTTTAACATGAGCTTCTTCCAAATTACCTGTGCTCAACCCCGCTTTATCATCCACTCCGGTAACACCCATGAAAAAAGTATCGGCATGAATATGTGCAGCCGCCTCAACCGTTGCAGCACCAACGTTTACCATGGAGTGTCTGTATAAGCTTCCGCCAATCATGGTAACGGATATAGAGGAGTAAGCAGCCAGTGCTACCGCAATCGTTGGGCTGTGGGTAATGACGGTATTTTGTTGATCTTTGGGAAGATGTTCCACAAGCTGTAAAGCTGTTGTACCGCCATCAATGATAAGCACTTGCCCAGGCTTGACTAACTCAGCAGCCGTTTTCCCAACCTCTTGCTTGGATTTCGACGCAATACTGCGTCGCGCCGTCAAATCAGCTTCGGCAGGTGATTTTGGTAAGGCCCCACCGTGCACTCGTTGAAGTTTTCCGGCAGATGCCAGTTCTCGTAAGTCACGCCTAATGGTGTCGTCGGACAAGCCAAGCTTTTGGGCTACGGCCTTAGCCTCGATTCTGCCTTCTTGCTTCAGCAGGCGAAGTAGATACTTTTTACGTTCTTGAGTCAGCATGAAATTAGATTACACGTTTATTCTTGACATTGCACATTTTTGCACGATATTCTTATCCGAAATCTGTATTAAATCAGAACAATTGCGGGATAAGGTGAGCTAAGCATATGAATGCAGGCAAGGTTAAAATTGAAAAAACAGAAATTTTGTCTGACGACTGGTATCTGTTAAAAAAAACAACTTTCACCTATAGCCGCGAAGATGGGCGCTCGCAAACCCTGACCCGGGAAACCTACGATCGTGGTAACGGTGCAACCATCCTGCTTTACAATCTGCAAAAACAAACGGTCGTACTCACACGCCAATTTCGATATCCCACGTTTGTAAACGGAAATTCTGATGGGCAACTTATCGAAGCAGCAGCAGGGCTGCTGGACAACGCTCAACCAGAAGATCGCATCAAAAAAGAGGTAGAAGAAGAGACTGGTTATAAAATCACGAACGTACAGCCAGTTTTCGAGGCCTACATGAGCCCGGGCTCAGTAACTGAATTACTTTACTTCTACAGCGCATCCTATGAAGTAACAGACCGTATTTCGGAAGGTGGTGGAAATTTTTCCGAAGGCGAAGATATAGAAGTACTTGAACTGCCTTTTGATGAAGCCATGACAATGATAGAAACTGGACGTATTTGTGATGGTAAAACGATAATGCTGCTGCAATACGCTGCACTGAACATTTTTCAAACCAAACCGTTCAAGCTATCCATAGCAGGCGATATTTAAACAATTTTTGGTTTCCAATGTTCATGGCATTCGTGCATGCAGCTAGCGTTGTTTTAAATTATTTCGCTGCACCGATCGCTTTTAGATGCCGAACCATGCCACGCACATTTAACTCTCGCCACTGATCGTAGGAAGCCCAACCTTTATATTTATCCATCGTTACGCTGCTGACTAAGTCTTCAACGCTTTTTCCCGACTTAAGCCCCGACAGTGTTTGGGCTCGTAGCTCCTCCATATAAACTCGCCCCGATGTGGCATCGGCTTTAACCCCAATTGGGCCATGTCCACCCGCAAAAATCTCGAAATCGAGAGCTTCCACATTGCGAACCTGTTGGGTCCAGTCATCTACATTGGAATTAGGAAAATCTCGAAACGGTAAACGTTTGGCGGCCACAGCATCAACAATAAATCCAACACTCTCAGGTTTGACAACAATCGCCATTAAATCGTTTCCATGGCCAGGGCCCAGCGGTGTTAATTCTATGGTTTTATCACCAAGTTCAATACTGGTAGCTTCTGCAATGCGTAATGTGGGTGTGACGCCATCGATGTTTGCGGGCGCGTTGTTCTCAGCAACAATATTGGGAACATCACCAAATGCAGCACCACCAGATGCATGATCCAAATGACTGTGGCTATAGATTAAGTGTGTAATAGGTTGATCTGTCATTTTTCCAATTTCTGTACGCAACCATTCAGCAGCCTCAGCATTGATGGGGTCGGTCACGACCACGCCACTATCAGTTAGCACAAAAATAGAATAGTGAAATCGATTTTGAAAGCGATACACATCACCCGTGATATTAGTGATGGCCCGATCTTGAGCAAAAGCGGTATTACTCATGGAAAAGAGCGAAGCAAGCAAAGCGGCTAGCACTATTCTGGACATGATGACAACTCCTATCGTCGACTTGATTCCCATTGGATTTATGGCTGCGCGGAAAGTTCAGTTCTATTTGTAACTACGAACGCTGCTACCCCGTGCGGGCAATGCAACCTTAAGAGACAACTAGGGATCACATTGGCGATCGCCATACACTAAAAAGCCGGTTGGGCTCTGTTAAACACGCGTATTAAGACACTGGAACAAAACAATCTGAACAGTTACCGTGTGAGCACAACACCTGGGTTATCGAGGCTGCGAACAGCAACACCATCGATTATCGCTGTGAGGCTGTAGAAGGAATCTCGGCCAAAGGAAATCCAGTCGATGCTTCCATTCGATGAATCGAGTGATGCTACCCCTCTATCAAGATTGAAACCGCCCCCAGTGTCTCTGAAGGAGCGTACTTCGTTGTATAACAAATGTCCGTCGACCACGACAGGTGCAATGGTCTGAGCTACGGTCACATCTTCATTCGTCCAAACAATGGAACCATCTGCTGGATTCAATGCCATCGGGTATCCAGTTGAGCAAGGCACATTCGTGCATTGTTCTGCGAATACGGCATAAACCAAACGGCCATCGGTAGTGGGAGTAAACATCGCCTGTGTGGTACCTGCCTCTTGCGACCATAGAATTGAACCATCAAGTCGGTTAAGGCCCTTAACGCGCTGGGCGCGAGTAACAGGCACATTCTTTTCCGCATCGCTTACAACTAAAATATCATTAATAACGGCCACATCGCTGACAAATTCCAAATCGGCAAACCAAACCGGTTCAAGCGTATCGAAGTCGTAGGCATGTAGGCCAGTCCCGCTTATTAGTAGTAAGTCACCTGCCAGCGATGCCCTTCCAGCGGGTAGTTCTTTTTCAATTTCACCGGTTTCACGCGATACGGCATAGAGTTTCGGCTCTACATCACCGAACACAGTAGAAGAACGAAACGCTCCAGAAAAAATACGCTCTTTTGTAACAAGTAATCGGAATACACTTAGGTGATCTTCAGTGTTTGGAAAAAGTGGCGTACGCCAAACGACTGTTCGCTGTATAGCATCAATTGCTAACAAATCGCCAAATGCCCCCATCGCATAACAAATATCGCCGTCGCAAACCGGGGGAGTCGGATCAATTAATGCGAATGGGCGAACAATATCACCTAACCCTATATCCCAAAGAAAGTCCCCAGTTGTTATATCTAAGCCATTAATAGTATTGTCATCTGCAACAGTGATAATCATGCCGTCAACGACATCAACGGTTGCTTGGTAATCAACAATAGAATCAACTTGGGATAGATCGCTAAAGCGTTCAACCGCACCCGAAAACGGATTATAAATGTTCATTTGGCCAAGAATTTCAGAGCCAAGAAGAAAACTGTCTTCTGTTAGTGCTGGTACTCTTGTTGTAGAAAGTGATTGGGAACCCACCGGCGGTATACCGGCAATGGGCTGAGTTAGAGAGCCTGATTGACCGGAAGAATCAAAACTTGTCGGTGTGTTGCCAACATCGTTCATCGACGACTGGGCCGTTGTCGGGCTAATTGTTTGCCCGTTATCAATAATTTCTCCATTACGGCTTACTTCAATACCGTTACCACCACACCCCACAAGTACCGAAAAAACGCAAATGACAATAGCCTTGTTCGTATTCCACATGTCCATGGTTCTCTACGGTGACGTGTTTACAGCTTAAATGGACTATATGTATTGTGAAATGCAGAGTCAATTTAAACAGCACTGACCTATCCGATTGTATAGGCGGCGACATGCTAATTTGTAAAGCTAGAGTGTGCGTTTCGCCAACCATCACTACAATGTATTGCCTTAATCTACGAAACCGAACAAGCTGCTTGTAGCATCTGTTATACCTGATTTCCTTAACGACGTTTTTTACTGTTCGATCAACCTCTACGTCTATTAGCGTTATACAGTGCCGTACCTTCTGGCGCACGCAGCGCAAGGTATTCACCTACCCCTTTTTGAATAGCAATCGCAAGCTTTTCCTGGAAGCGTGGGCTATTGAGTTTCTTCTCTTCTTGCAAGTTAGAAATAAAAGCAGTTTCAACCAACACAGACGGAATATCGGGCGATTTCAATACCGCAAAATTAGCGGTTTCAACCTGAGGCTTATGTACGGTACCAATTTTCTTTAATTCGCCGAGCACCATGCCACCCACTTCAAGGCTTGCCTCAATAGTTGAGTTTTGCGCAAGGTCGAGCAACGTCTGCTTTAGGTCCTGACTCATACCATCCAGCAGCACATCGCCAAATAGCGCATCAGATTCGTTTTCTTTTTCAGCAATCCACTGCGCCGCCTCTGAACTTGCACCTTTAAGTGATAGTGCATAGACAGAACTTCCTTGTGCCGCTTTACGCTTGAACGCATCCGCATGTATCGACACAAAAAGATCAGCGTTACGTTGACGTGCAAGACGGATACGTTCACGCAAGGCCACATACACATCTTTGTTTCGAATCATTATTGGTGTGACACCGGGCTGCTTTTGAAGTCGTCTGTAAAGCCTGCGAGCCACGTTTAAAGTAATGTCCTTTTCTCGCGTCTGCCTTTGCCCAACAGCACCTGGGTCTTTTCCACCATGCCCAGCGTCAATTGCCACAATCACATCTCGCAATGGTGCTTTCTCGAATATTCTGGATTGATAGTCCACCAGCTCCGGATTACCCTTTACACCAAGATCAATGATCAGCCGCTGGCCACGCTGACGTGTCACAAATTTAAAAGACGGTGAAGCAGGCCGGCGTAAATCCACTACAACACGAAGCGTGTTGGATTCACGCGCACCGAAGCGAACGCCTTTTATCGCACCAGAACTGTAATTTTGCGCCGCTAGAGATGAGGAAAGCGCAGTATTAGGCAAGTCAATGACCAACCTATCCGGCTCTTTAAGCGTAAATAAGCTGGCGTCTGATACACGCTGATTTAGATCAAAATGCAGTATCAGATTATCCTGCTGCACCATACGAAATTGCTCAAGCACCGCTGTCTGTGCATGCGCATCGCGTAGTGAGGTGGCCGCTATGGCGGTACCACCAAGCAGACGAATTAGACGCCTGCGCTGTAATGAACCAAGTTCTTTCAATTTTTTCGCTTCCCCAATTCAACTCTTTGCCAGAACCGAACAATCAAGCGATTGCGAATATCGGCACGGCTAAATTCAACGCATATAGCTGCGCCAAGCAAAGCATAGTAGAGATTGAGAGAAAACCAAGTGGACTTTTACAATGCTGAAGAAAAGTGGACATCGCGCCCAGCAGCAGAGTAGGTAATATTGACCTCATATGTCGAATTTGGCAACTGTCCGCCACCCTTCTCCGGCCATTCAATGAGCAATAAGTCATTGCCAGCCACAATATCGCGGATACCAATAAACTGCAGCTCTTCGGGATCGACCACCCGGTAGAGATCCATATGTGCAATCCGCCAGTCACTCGTTCGATACGTTTCAACCAGTGTGTACGTTGGGCTTTTAACAGCCCCCGCAAACCCAAGGGAGTGGATGAGCGATCGCGCGAAAACACTTTTACCCGCACCAAGCTCGCCACTTAAGGTGACCACAGCAGGCTTATTCAGCATCAGAGAGAACTGGCTCGCCAAGGACGCCATGGCTTCTTCGGAATCCACTGAATGCGTTGTGCCCAACAGCGACATTAGCCTGATCGCCTTTTTGCAGATTGCATGTTGTTCACTGTAAATTTCCGTTACCAAGCTCAGCCAAACCACTCTGCCAAACAGCATCCAAGGGTGCTTGCACGCTCGTACGCTCTCCTAAAAACTCAAAGGACAAACGCTCAGAATGCAAAAACATGCGCCGCAAGCCACGGCGTTTGAACTGTTGATTATGATCGTTCTGACCATACCGTGTGTCGCCAACAACAGGGTGCCCCAGATGTGCTGCATGTACACGTATTTGGTGCGTTCTGCCCGTTTCAAGCTGCACTCGCACAAGGGCGGCATCGGGCAGCTGTTCGAGTAGGCTGAAATGGGAGATCGCCGCCTGCCCTTCTGGACTGATGATGACTCGCCGCTCACCCGCGTGCGCCTTGTTTTTCAATAACGGAGCTGACACGGTTTTTAGTGTGTCACCCACCCACACGCCATCGAGCAGCGCCAGATAGTGCTTTTCGACGCGTTGCTCTCGAAACAGAGCCTGCAGCGCTCTGCATTTCCCCCGATCTCGCGCCACCAATAATGCGCCACTGGTACCACGATCCAGCCGATGAACCAATTCCAGTTTCGGTGCATCCAGAGCCTGGCGCAAGGCATCGATAGCACCAAAAGCCAAACCACTGCCCGCATGGACCGCCAGCCCTTCAGGCTTATTCAGCACCAGGAAGTCATCAGTCTCGTGAACTATAAGCCCTTTAAGTAACCCAGTTAGCTTATCCGGCACTTTGGGTAACTTAGCAGGCGTCGTTCTCGTGGGAGGGATTCGAACCTGATCACCAATGACAAGCTTTCGGGTGGGCTTGATACGTCCGCCATTGACTCGAACCTGCCCGGTTCTGATTTGGCGGTAGACATGGCTGCGAGGCACTCCGGGCGCTCGACTGAGCAAAAAGTTATCAACACGCTGACCGTCTTCACCTTCTGAAACCTCCACGGTACGGGCTCGAGCCGGCTTTTCGTCGTTATCGTGCATGAATGTTGCTTAATCCGGATATAAGGATGAGGCCTCCGGCAATTGCCGAAATGGCCTGTCACTGCTATATTATATGACTAGGTGCTATCACGGAACACGGCATCGAGCACAGGCCCTATATGAAATTCAGCGGATAAAGCTCCAAAGCCCGCTGCCAGGGCATAACAGTTTGAATTCACAGCTGGCCAGAAAAACCAAAAGAATCTGCCCAGCTTTTTGAGTAACGCTTTTTTGCCAATATTGCTTACAAATATTGATTGCGAACAGGGTATTTAACTTAAGTTTGCGAACGTTTTTAACGAACAACAAAAGCAAAAATTAAAGCGAACAGAATATCGGCTTGAAACGATCAAGTCGGGACATTAATAATTTAGACAGAACATAAGAAGCGTTCATTGATCAGCCGCGGCTATCAAGGCTTCTATAACCTAACAAATTTTCGGATATTTCCATCTAACCTCCGTCATGATGCTAACGATTTTTATATTACTGCTACTACTAGGCGTTTGGTGTTTGAACCCCGCCAGGCAAAGTGCAGATCGCGCGCGCGTCCGGATCAGGATTAGAAAGGATTCCGAAACGGATCTATATATAAATGAAAAGAATGCTAATCAACGCAACTCACGAAGAAGAGTTGCGGGTAGCCATCGTAGATGGCCAACGTCTCGTCGACCTCGACATTGAAAGTAAAAACAGGGAACAAAAAAAGTCCAATATATACAAAGCGAAAATAACCCGAGTTGAACCCAGCCTAGAGGCTGCTTTTGTCGACTACGGCGCAGAGCGACACGGCTTTCTTCCTTTTAAGGAAATTGCGCGTGAGTATATAAATAGTAAAGACAAAAAATCCGATGGTGGACGGCCCAATGTCAAAAACGGCATTAAAGAAGGCCAGGAAATCATTGTTCAGATTGAAAAGGAAGAACGCAGTAATAAAGGTGCCGCATTAACCACTTTTATTAGCCTTGCAGGTCGCTTTCTTGTTCTGATGCCCAACAATCCTCGTGCTGGCGGCGTATCACGTCGTATCGAAGGCGACGATCGCAACGAACTCAAGGCCGCAATGTCCGATGTTACTGTGCCAGATGGCATGGGCACGATTGTACGAACAGCGGGTGTAGGTCGTACAACTGAAGAGCTACAGTGGGACCTCGACTATCAGAAAGAAATCTGGACCGCTATTCAAGCTGCAGGTTCTGAGCAGGAAGCCCCCTTCCTGATTTATCAAGAGAGTAATATTATTGTCCGTGCATTGCGTGATTACTTTCGCAGTGACATCGGAGAAATTATCTGTGATGAAGAAGCGACTCACAAACAATCATCCGACTTCATTGGCATGTACATGCCACAGAATCAGCGCAAGCTGAAGTTACATACTGACGATGTTCCTTTATTTAATCGCTATCAAATTGAGTCGCAAATTGAATCTGCCTTTCAGCGTGAGGTGCGTCTGCCCTCAGGTGGTGCATTGGTCATCGATCATACCGAAGCACTAATATCTATCGATATTAACTCTGCGCGCGCCACAAAAGGTGGCGACATTGAAGAGACAGCCACTAACACGAATCTTGAAGCATCTGACGAAATCGCACGACAACTCAGGCTGCGCGATTTGGGTGGTTTAGTGGTTATCGATTTTATCGATATGATGTCAAACAAACATCAACGCTCAGTAGAAAACCGATTGCGTGACGCACTAAAGCAAGATAGAGCGCGTGTGCAGGTTGGAAAGATTTCACGCTTTGGTTTATTGGAAATGTCGCGTCAACGTCTTAGGCCATCGCTTGGAGAAACCAGTGAAAATGTTTGCCCGCGCTGCCAAGGCCATGGCACCGTCAGAGGTATTGAATCAACAGCGCTTTCTATTTTGAGATTGCTGGAAGAAGAAGCAATGAAAGATAACACCGGCCGCGTGCTGGCTGAAGTACCCGTTGAAGTCGCAACTTACCTGCTTAACGAAAAGCGCGCTAATATCAGTGAAATTGAAGGTCGCAACCAGGTCACCCTGATGATTGTTGCCAATCCAAATTTGCAGACACCGAACTATTCACTTGAACGCATCCGAGACTCAGAAGCCGATCACGATGCAAACAAACTGAAAAGTTATGAGCTGCAGACGGAATCAGATGAGGCACTTGCACCAGCAGATCAAAGAGATTCAAAACCAGTTGAGAAAGCCGCTGTGCACTCAGTTGTTCCCGACATTCCTGCACCGACACCACAAGCACGCTCAACGGCTGAATCAGATGGTGAAGGCAAGGGCATCAGTCGAATCATTGGTGCAATGAGTTCCTGGTTTGGTGCAAAACCCGCAGACGAAACTGGTGAACAAGCAAGCGAATCAAACAGCGTACAAGCTTCCCCAAAATCGCCACAAAAGGGGCGCAATGGACAGCGGCCGGCACGTGGTAATCAGAATGGAAACCGAGGCAAGCGCGGCAGCTCAAAGAAAAACAGCTCTAGAAACAATTCGCGTCGTTATAACAAAAAGGACAACGACGAAAACACCGTTTCTGAAAACAGCAGCGAAAGCGATCAGGCCAAACCACGTTCTGGACGCGGCCGTAATCGTGGCCGAGGCAAGAAAAATGAGAACGTGGCGGCAGAAGGTTCTCAAACTGAACAAGCCGCTGCAAACGATGCGACAAAGCCTAATCGAGGGCGTCGTAACGATAAAAACAAAAATGCAGAAGCAGCAGCATCCAATCAGGACGGCTCGAAGCGCAATCAAAGCGGAAGAAGGCCAAGAAACAAAAGTACAGATAATGTGGGAGTTATCGTTGATCCGGTTGAAGGACAACCTGAGGTTAACGGCAACCTGATTAAGCCTGAAGCACCTGCAGCCGATGACGTCAACGGCAATTTGGCAAATGGTGAAGCCGCCACATCGGGTAATGATGATCAAGCGGAAAACAGTAATGGTGCACAACGACGTCGACGTGGCCCAGGTAGACGACGTCAACGCACGAGTAATAAAAACGATCAGGATAGCACCAAGTCACAAAACGAATTCCAAAGTGCTAATGATGAAAACAGCTCCGCCTCCGCTAGTACTGAGCCAGGCGCTGTGAATACGAAAAACGATTCGGCTTCGAAAGATGCTAAACCTGTCCCTTCGGCAGACAGTGCGCAAGACGGTATCAAAACCGAGCCCAGAATCTTTGAGAACAAAAAAAAAGAGCCCGCGGCTAATGACAAACCACGTGATGCCAGTGCAGACGCTTCCAGTCACACTGAACCCAGCGCAGGTACAGTAAAAAAGCCTACGACAGCAGCAAAAGATAGAACACCTTCGAATGTTGTAGCGCTTGAGCAGCCTAAAGGCCCGGCGCCAGCAGCGTCGGCCAGTACAACTAATGTGACGTCAATTAATGCGAAAGCAACTGAGCCGACACGCGCTCCGAAGCCAACGGCTCGCAAAAATAAACCGGCGGCTGAGAGCAACTCATCGAAAAGTAATCCGTCCGAATCAAACGGCACGTCTGCTACCCAGGTTAGTATCCCGCCAAGTTCAGATTCCAAATCTGGTGGGAAAACTACCAGCACTGGCAGTGATGCAAAAACCGCCGAAACAAGTGCTAGCAATTCGTCCACAGGCAATGGTGCATCAAGTGCTGCCAAAGCTGACGATAAGCCTGTTTCCCAGCGACAACCAAGCCAGCTGAAAAGCACAGTAAGATCACTGGCAAACCGGGATGAAACGCCTTCTAGTGGGCTTTCGTTTGCGTCGCGAAAGGTAACAGATGTAAAACCGAAATCTGGCAAAACGACCGATAGTAAAGCTCCACCAGAGACCTCTGGCGACTAAAATCCGAATGGATAAACGAAATGTTGGACTCCAGACGGTTCAGTTTGTAGACTGAGACCGTCTGGAGGAGAAGTTGTAGCAGGCGGTAATCAGTTACGCGTTCAATTCGTTTCCCGCAGCACAGACCATTACAACATTTTAGGTAAAACCGGAGGTGGTAAATGATTTGGTTAATTTCAGTCATTCTTGTAATTCTTGCCGCATACTTTTTCAGCAAGGCAATGCAGGCACGTCGCCGCTCAAACGCTAAGCAAGATGCAAAATCGATACGACATTCCAGTCACAACTCAGTTAGTGCGTCTGACCCTGTTGACAAGGCTAATACAAACAGCAATTCAACAGCGGAAACCAAACTAAACCCATCTTCTGCACGCACCCGGTCAACTGATTCAGCAGTGACCGATGTTTCAAGCACTGAAGTGCCTGGTACGAAAGAGTCGAGAGCAGATAATAAAATTACAAAAGCGGTTACGGCGGCTAGTTCCAGTGCAGGTGCTTCGAACGTAGATGCGTCCATTGCGGGTACTTCAAGAGAAGATGCTTTAAGTTCAAATGCATCGAATGAAGTTTCATCAAGTGGGTTTGCCTCGTCTTCAAATGCGCCAACTTCGAGTACGCCACAAGGTGGCGATAACACCACTGCTGCTGCCACATCGAACTCGTCAACTAATACTGCCTCCTCTCAAAAGGGCGCAGTTGCCAAAACAAAATCAGCAGAGTCATCCACATCAGAATCTCGCTCCAGCCTTCACATAAAAGAGAGTAATAGTTTCAATCGCAAAACGTACGCACAAGGTGCGGCCGCCATTGCAGCAACTGGCGCAGTTGCGGTGGCAGCCAGTCAAAACACGGCTCAGGCTACCAGTAGCAGCGCGCAAACAAACAATCACAATTCACATTCACTAATTAGTGAAAGTTCGTTTGATGAAGAAGATGACGATATGTTTGAGTGCGGCGATCTGACTGCAGATATAAGCGAAATGCTAAAAACCTTGAATCTACGCGACAGCGATTCGCCTCGGCTGGATATTGAAAAGAGCGAGTATAACCAACTCAAGACAGGTGAACCGGGTGATGTCAATCCAGAGAAAATCGAAGATGTCGCTAATAAGCTACGCGGCATGCTGCGCTAGCGAAAATACAAGCCTTAGATACAGGAAGTCGTTTTGCTCAAGTCACTGGTAGATTCGCGGAATACACACACAATCAGGCGCGACTTTGTTGCGATAGCAGCGTTTATTACCCTTATCTGGATCGTGTTTGTAATAGATCGATTTACCGCACTTGAACAATTTGGACTTGTTCCACGTAACATGGATGGTTTAATCGGGATCGTGGCTATGCCATTTTTGCATGGGGATCTTGCGCATCTTATAGGTAACACAATTCCACTGGCAGTCACCTTATTTTTGCTTGCTGGTTCCAGAGCAAATAGTTCGGCCATTGTTGTCTTGATAGTGCTTCTCGCAGGTGTTGGCTTGTGGTTATTTGGCAGAGAGGCACGCCATATTGGGGCCAGTGGCTTAGTCTTTGGGCTTATTGCTTTTCATATTATGTCTGTTGTTTTTGAGCGCCGCTTACGATCTGTCGTCATTGCCGTGCTTGTTGGCGGTATATACGCTGGCACTCTTTTTAAAGGTGTTATGCCGTTTCAACCTGGCGTTTCATGGGACGGCCACTTGATCGGCGCTATTGCTGGCGGGCTCGCTGCATTAATTGCTGCAAAACTTAACGACGATCAACCCGCTAACTCGCAAACCAACACTGGTAGCACCAGTCGAAATTCATAGCCCAGATGAGCAATAAACGTCAGACTATATTCGAAGGTAGTTTTACCCAACAAGAAGCGATAGCAGAGGACGCAATTCAAAAAGCAATCGAGGTGATGCGAAGCGGTCGACTGCACAGGTACAACCTGGCGGACGGTGAATCGCTCTCTGAAACCGCGTCCTTGGAGCTTGAGTACGCACAGTATCAAGATTCACAATACTGCCTTGCCCTAGCCTCTGGCGGTTATGCAATTCAAACAGCACTGAGAGCGGTAGGGGTCAAATCCGGAGACACAGTTTTATCCAACGGATTCACGCTATCACCCGTACCCGGTGCCATCGCTGCCCTTGGTGCAAAACCCGTGCTAGTCGAATCCACCGACAATCTTGTAATTGATCTTGATCATTTGGAAAAACAGATCAAAACCAGTAATAGTAAAGTCCTGTTGCTATCTCATATGCGAGGCCACCTTGCTGATATGGATGCAATTTGTGAGTTATTGCGGCCACTTAATGTTGTGATGATCGAAGATTGTGCGCACACAATGGGCGCTACTTTCAATAATATAAAAAGTGGCAATCACGGCCAGGTTGCCTGCTTCAGTACACAAACCTATAAGCACATGAATTCTGGTGAAGGTGGATTTTTAACGACTAATGACGCTGAGCTTATGGCAAAATCCATCGTGCTCTCTGGTTCCTATATGTTATTTGAGCGGCACGCTGCCTCTCCCCCGCTCGAAGCGTTTGACAATGTAAAACTGGATACACCCAATTGCAGTGGGCGCATGGACAATTTACGGGCTTCTATTCTAAGGCCTCAGTTACAAAATCTGGATAACAATTGCAAGCGTTGGAATACACGTTATCAAACAATCAATTCTGTACTGCTGCACAGCAATTCAATTACGATGCCTCAGTCTCATCCTAATGCCAACGAAGTGTTCAGCTCTTTTCAGTTTTCAGTTAAGGCGTTCGATGACATTCAAAACGATGCCTTTCTCGCCTTGTGTGCAGCGCGCGGTGTGGAATTGAAATGGTTTGGAGCAAAAGACCCCAAGGCTTATACCAGCCGATACGACAGTTGGCGCTACATTGAAAAGCAATCGCTGCCACTTACCGATGCAGTTTTACATCGACTTTACGATTGCCGTATTCCACTTACATTTTCTAATGAGGACTGTGAGACGATCGCTACGATAATACGAAATTGCGTGGACGAAGTACTCGTATCCTAGCTCATTGGTGAATAACTAACTCTCTTCCGTAGCACCATCATCACAAGTTTGCGGAATTTGATCTTCTATCGGGCAATCCAGAATAGTACTGTCCGCAGATATTGTTTGAATCGTACTTTCCTGAGCCGTCAGACCGTGTTCATTTTCCTCCCCTGAGCCTCCACAGTCGGTGGGGTCGACGTTAAGCTGATCATCTATCCACGCAAGCGTATCATCAAGAAGCCGTTGTGCTAACGGTGTTTCCTGATAGGCCCATGCTTCCGACTGCATACGCACTGTGGCAACCGATTTCAGCGGAATCATACCGCGAATGTAATACATCACGTTTTCCGGATCCAAAGCAGCCATAATATGTCGTAGTACAGGATCGGCAAGCGGTACTCGCATATCAAGAAACGGCATGCGCATCTGGTACCCATAGGTGACTTCGATTTTCAGTAAATTAGCATCCTGAATTGAGCTGTTACCCTGCACAGCGGTACTGCGATAGCGTAAATGACTATTGGGAATCACGGCAACGTTGGCTTGAGTATCACCGTGGCGATCTACTACATCTTTAATAACAGCATGCCCGCCCTGCGTCCTTGTCATAAAATCGGTATCGGTGGGGTTAAGTATTTCTATTTTGGTTGTGGAGATGTCATTTACAGCAACCATAGAGCGCGCTACCGACATAGCGGCTGTTTTCATGCCGCCATCACCACCGTAGACCGAGCCAAGTCGATAACCAAGTTCTTTTCGCATCACCTCTATTTGGGCGTTACTGGTCGCACCGGCACGCGCTGCTTCAAACGTGGCGTAGTTCAAAACTGTTTTAGCGTGATAAATCAAACCAAACTGGGTGATCCCAAGGCCCATAAAGATAATCAATGGTATAGCCAACAAGCTCTCTGCCATCGATGCCCCTTTTTGTCTACGGACAGAAAGAGCTCGGTTTAGCTTACTGTGTAAATAATTCATCTCCTGCTCCACACTGTTTTAATCCATCAAGCTTCCAGCTTTTTTGATATCCATAGCCGGAGACGTTTTAGTCGTTTTTTTGTACTATCGGCGCACACGAACTTCATTCAAGTTGTCGTTAAGCAGTGCATCAATAGCATCGATACGAGCCTGAATAATTAATCTGGCAGGGTCGTTTCCTCGAAGCTTTTGCCAAGACTCCAGCAGTGCTGCTTTAGCATTGAGTAAATAGGTGGTAGAAAGGTTAAACCATGGTTTTGGTTGCATGGCATCGCGCGCTATCGATTCTTCATAAGCATTGATTGCCTGGTCAAAATCACCCTTTTGTACATATGTGTTGGCTAAGCGAAACCACATGTACGCATCGGTGGGCACCTGCTGAGTCAGTTGTTGATAATGCCGTTCTGCCTCCACCCAGCGACTTTCCCGATAGGCTCTTTCGGCCAAAGCGGAGAGTTGAAATACATCGTTATTATATTGCTCTCCAGTACCGTCGTCCTTCTGCGCTGTAGAAGCACAAGAGGCGAGTAAGGTTAGCGATACAAGTAAAAGGACAGCACGATGCTTAGTGCCATGAGTTAATTTAACGTTTTTCATCTCTCTCTCCAATGGGCGTGGTTTCGCCACCATCTGTTATTGCAGTTGAAACCGTCTCACCTAGTTTAAAACCGTGTTTTATCGCGTCACCAGCTGCGCATTCAATTACGCAGGCAGCCTCTCTGCATACTGCAAACCGAAACGGTGCAAGTGTAGTCGTCTTTATGATTTCACCCTCTTTGTTACAAAAAACCACATCGATTGAATAACGCATACCAACGGTATGAACATCGTTACAGGGTGATATTAAAAGTGCTTCTGTGTCGTTCAATCTAGGTCGCGCTAATAATCCACGTAATCTTTCTAAGAACGAGGAAGCCGTATACACAGTCAGCATCGAACTTTTCTGTTTTGAACGCGGCAGTACAGTTTCAGATTGTGTAGGCTTTAGGGCATGACTAATAGTCGGAGAAACACTATTCACTGCTCTGGCTGAACCTGGACCGCATAAAACGTCACTTTTCATTTCAAATACACGCCATTGTTTAGTTATATAGAGCTTTAGCGCAGTACTTGCGAGCCGTCGCCGGCATCGTCAGTCTGGCCGTTGTCGGTTGTGCCACTATCGGTTCCGCCATCGTCAGTCTGGCCGTTGTCGGTTGTGCCACTATCGGTTCCGCCATCGTCAGTCTGGCCGTTGTCGGTCGTGCCACTATCGGTTCCGCCATCGTCAGCTAAACCGTCATCGGTCGTACCCCCATCAACGCCGCCAGCGTCGGTCTGAGCACCATCGTCTGACGTGCCACCATCTGTTGAACCTGCACTACCCGACCCACCTGCAGTGGTACTGGATATTTCAGATGTATCGTAGGCAACTTCAACATTAGCAGTTGCTGAAACCGACCCAGCATAGGCAAATACGCTACCCCGATAAGTACATGACAGGTTCATGCGTAGAATAAGCACCGTATTGCCATGATAGGTATCCGTTCGCGTTCTAAAAATTGGCGCGTTGTAGTCACTCACCAATTCAAATTCAACGTCCACAACACCATTACCATTTTTATCTTCGTAAAGTTGCAATGTATCAAGGCCGCCATAAGTATTACCGGAGAAATCAACATATACACTGACTTCAGCGTCACCAATTGGAGAATCCTGCCCATCGGTTAGCACAATATTAAGAGGGAAATCCTGATACCGGTTCGGATCTACCGTGCAAGCCTGGTTAAGGTCCTCTGGCGGATCAATATTAATGGTTTTTATTTCAGGCGTGATACGCATTTTTGCGCCAATGGGGTATTGATCTGTGTTGCAAGCACTGATCAGCAGTGCTGCACTCGCGACCATAAGTAATGTTTGTTTTTTCACTGTTTTTTCCTTGAGATTCATTAATGGTTATCCCGGCCAGTTATAGGCCCATAACAACGGCGCCCAACTGATAATGCCTTCCTGAATCGCCTTACTTAAAATGAGGAACCCCAACACCATAAATGTGGTGGGAAAGATGAAAAGGACTAAGGGACCAAGCAACTTGACCGGTGCTTCCATGGCTTTCTTTTCTGCCCGCTGAAATCGTTCTGTACGCAGTTGGTCAGCTTGTGCTCGCAAAATGGGCCCAAGGCTCGAACCAGTGCGCTCCGCTTGAATCATGCTGGATACCACACCGGTTAGGGCTTTACTATTAGCTCTGTCGGACATGGCTCGCAAGGATTCAGAGCGACCTTTGCCCGCTCGTATATCCCGTAAGACCTTGCTTAATTCACTTCGCAATGGCGAATCACCAGATTTGGCGACCGCTTGAGTCAGGCCACCCGTCAGGTTAGTACCGGCTTCAACAGCCAAGGTGATGATATCGAGGAAGAACGGTAAGCGACTTAGTATGTCAGAGCGGCGACGATCAGCCGATTCTTTTAACCAAAGCTCTGGGTAATAAAACCCTGCGATACCACCAACCAATGCAAGTACCAGTGCAGAGCGACCCAACATGGAAAATACTAAATAAGACGCGATCATAAATATGATCGCGCATACCAGCTTCCCAGCAATAAACTGTTCAGCCGTCATGCTGTATTCTTTGCCGGCTGTTCGTAGCCGGTGTTGCGCTGCCTGCAAGGACGGTGCTGAAAAGTACGGTCCCCAGTGATGTACAACAGCTTGTACTAATGGCCAAACCACACGAAAACCAAATGCAGGCCGATCGAGGTATGAGCGATCCTCAGTTGGAACCGCGTGAAATACCCGCCAAACCTGCCAAACAACAAGCGCGATAAATGTCCCTAAAACTAGGCTAAGTAATAATACGTTCATATATCAATCGTCACTATTTTCTTGATCATGGTGCCACCCATAATCTGTAATACGATAATCACAAAAAGGAAACACCAGCCAAGCAAACTGGTAAACAACGGCTCTATGGCAGCTTGCTCAACTCCCATGAGTGCCGCAATAATTAAGAACGGTAATGCAGTAACCACTTTGCCCTGCATAACACCTTGCGAGGTAAGTGCTTTTACCTTGCCTTCCATTTCAAGCTTTTTGCGAATGGTCATCGACAGGCGCCCTAAAATTTCGGCTAAGTTTCCACCGACTTCCTGCGAAATCAATGCTGCGGATATCACAAGATCCATTTCTTCCGTCTGGACACGCTCGCCCAGATTATCCAGCGCTTCCTCCATTCGAGCACCCAGACGCTGCTCTCTTAGCAGCAAAGAAAATTCTTGTCCTATCGGGCCCTTCTGCTCTTCAACCATTGCTTGCATGGCGGAGGTAAAAGTTGAGCCAGCTTTCATTGATCCGCTTATTTGCTGCAGTGCATCTGGCAGGCTCTCATTGATTTGTCTGGCCCGACGTCTGGCTAGAAATTTAAAGTACGCTTTTGGAAAGAAAAACACAGCTGCGAATGAACCAAATACAATGATGTAGGAAAAGTCCATCAGATACAGAACCAGAGGGACCACAAACATCGCACCGACATAAGCCATCAATAGCTTTTTAGGATCGGTAAACATGAACATCCGCTGCAGATTATCATCTGCATTTTCCGTGAAATCATCCGTGTGCCGAACCCAGGCCGTTGACCCAGTATCCATTAACGTGTAGGCAATCAGCCCACCGCTTAAAAACAATATGCCCAGTATTGTTAGCATGGTTATGCCTCCAAAGCCCGGCTATTGTCAAACACGCTGATATCCACTTCCAATCCCATGGCCCGCAGATCGTCATAGAATGTAGGAATAAACCCTGTTGGTCGAAAAACGCCTCTTACCTTGCCATCTTCACCCAGGCCGTTTTGCTTGAACTCAAAAATATCCTGTAACTGAACAGTGCCACTCTCCACACCAACCACTTCCGTCACTTTAGTGATCTTTCGAGAGCCACATGGAAAACGACTTTGCTGCACAATTAGATGCACAGCAGATGCAACCTGTTCACGTATTGCCGTAACGGGTAAATCCATGCCCGCCATGAGCACCAGCACCTCAAGCCGCGAAATGACATCACGAGGTGTGTTTGCATGAATTGTGGTAAGTGAACCATCGTGGCCCGTATTCATAGCCTGAAGCATGTCAATTGCTTCACCACCACGACACTCACCAATGACAACTCTGTCTGGTCGCATACGCAAGGAATTTTTTACAAGGTCGCGTATTGACACATCGCCTTTCCCTTCAAGGTTGGGCGGCCTTGACTCCAGAGATACCAGATTAGGCTGTACCAGCTTTAATTCAGCGGCATCCTCAATAGTGACGATCCGATCAGCATCTGGGATAAAGTTTGACAGCACGTTTAGCAGTGTTGTTTTACCCGAACCAGTACCTCCTGCCACTATGATGTTCTTATGGCTCTCTACACAGATCTGGAAAAAATCAACCATTTGTTGACTGGTGGATCCAAACTTCACCAAATCCGAAAACTGCATACGGTGTTTAGGAAACTTTCGAATCGTCAGACTGGGGCCTTTTAGAGCCAATGGCGGTATGACAGCATTAACACGCGAACCGTCTTTTAAGCGCGCATCAACGATCGGGCTACTTTCATCAATTCGCCGTCCAATCGGTGTAATGATTCTTTCAATAACTGAATACACTGTGGCATCGCTACTGAACTGATACTTCGACTTTACAATGCGCCCACCTTTTTCAACGAAGATCTCTTCATAGTTATTCACCATGATTTCAGTAACATCATCATCTTCAAGAAACTGTTCTAGAGGACCTAAGCCAACTGCTTCGTTTAGTACGTGTTGTCGTAAAATGTCCGTGTCAATATCGTCGGGAATCTGCTTTGCCAGTTTCGTGATGATCTGATTAATCAGAGCTTCAGACTCTTCCCGTAGTTGATCATCGCTCATGCGATTAACATCTTTCCGACGCAAATCCATTTGATTCAAAAGCTGATCATGAACTATGCGGCTCCAGCGAGCCATCTCATTATCTTGCTCGATTTGCGCTTCATCTAGCTCTTCGGGCTCGGGCTCAACAACTGGCGTTTCAAGCGGAGCTGCAATTGTCGAGGCAGTTCCATTAACACCGTTGTGTTGACCTTCATTCGTAGCATTAATCGCTTTAGCGTGTGAAGAATGGTTGGAGTTTGCCCCATTGATGACAGTATTATCATCGGTGCGTGTAAGCGACTCAGAGTCGGTGCGGTCAGCTGTTGAAGTGCCATTATTAGCACCCCCGTTTATCGCATGCCCGTTCACAGACGCTTCTGAATCTATATGATCTTCTCGAATACTGCCCTTCCTCTTCGCCCGTACCTTAGCTACCGGCTTTACCTCTTCTTCGATCTCGTCATCGTCGTCCAAATCTGATTTTAAAAATGAGAAAAAACCGCCGCGTTTCGGCTTTTCTTCAAAGTAGTCATCATCAACGTTAGACGATTGATCGAGTAACTCCCCAGAAGGTCTACCGATAAAGTCGTCGCCTATTACAGGCATACCGTCGAGCACCACCGACACGTCACCAACAACGATTTCATCCAGATCACTTAAAGGCCCGTAGTCAGACACACGCTCCTTATTTACCCACGTCCCACTCATACTGCCCAGGTCCGTGATATGGACTCCGGCCGCAGTGAGCCTTAACTCAACATGCCGTTTAGCCATGGCTTTTGTTTCGAGCACCAAATCGTTGCTGCGTGCGCTGCCGATCGTGCACACCTCGCCTTTAACTTTGAACGATTTCCTACGATTACCACTGTGCTGGTAGTAAAAATCAAACATGGCTTAATCCAGAATGGTTATAGACTGCTGCGCACGGGCAAGCCCCGATTTCGCACGATCCAGAATCTGTGTATGGCGATCCGTCAGGGTGTTTTCCATTGGGTCGATAACCTCCGGAGTCACGAATATCACCATTTCACTTGTGGCATTGCGAACGTTCTTGGATTTAAAAAAGTTACCCAAAATAGGAAGGTTACCTAGACCGGGCAACTTATCGATATCCTTACTGCTCTCTGAGCTCAACAAGCCACTGATAACTATCGTTTCACCTGAACGCACGTTGACCTGCGTTTGAGCGCGTCGAGTTAACAAGCCCGGTGTACCCTGAATGGATACGGCCGGATCGAGTTGGCTGATTTCAGTTTGTACACTGGTACGGACGTTACCCGCAGGATCTATCTGAGGCGAGATATCTAATCGAATACCGTATTCTTTGAATTCTATTTTGGTTTGACCGTTAGAACCTATCGTGGGGTATGGCACTTCACCACCAGCCAGAAAATTGGCCGACCCACCATTTGTTGCCGTAAGTACAGGTTCTGCTAGTGTTACCGCATCACCGTTTGTCGATAAAAAGTTAATACGTGAGGTTATATTTGATGCGATACCAAAATAGGTTGAAAATGGAGCAACCGTATTAGGTAAGCCGGTAAAGCCTTCGGCGGCGGGTCTAAACAGGTTATTACCGATGAGATCACCAGCGGTAGAAAAGGTTGGGCCCGCCGCACCATCAGCCCAATCAATACCCAATTTACCAAGCGCGCTTTTTCGAAATTCAACCATCTTGACTTTCATACGCACCATCTTCTGCATCGGAAAACGCGTTTCCATATCTTGCTCGCTGACACGAATATTGAAGTTGGTTTGGCGCCCATCTTTATGCCATAGGCGTAAACTGGTGCTACCAGCTGTTTTGGCAATAACAAGCAGTTCGCCTGTTTTCAGTACTTCTGCCTGAATGATTCCGCCATTACCTACCGCAACCCGTTGCACTGCGACCTTAGCAAGTACCTCCACCTGGCCAGCGAAGAGATCGATAAGCTTGGTTTCGACCATTGGCAGCGGTTCACTTTCCACTGTTTCACTGATAGCAGGCTGATTAGCACTCTCATCAAACTCTTGTATTTGGTATTTGGGGGATTGCTGGCTCTGCAATTCTTGTAAGAGGTTCTGCGGAATCAGTATCATGCTATCGCTAGAGAGTTGCGCCGTTTCTCCAAGCTGGTTATAACGCGCGATTTGCATCCAATTTCCAGCATCACCAGTGTGCTTTGCGGCAATGGTTTTTAGATTA